>JANWXI010000039.1 GCA_025057415.1 Chitinophagales bacterium | reverse complement strand
AAAAAATGAACAATACTCTTATTATTCTTCTTCAAAACTTAAATCACGATGTGCAATTTATTGCTTACTTACTCAATTGTTTTGTGAACTACCCGGGGCACGCGCCTGAGGCTTGCTCCCCGAAAATTTTTGTTGATTTTAATGCGCCATCATCACGCGCCCGCGCCGCAGGCGCGGG
The DNA here is from genome assembly GCA_025057415.1 of Chitinophagales bacterium. Lineage (GTDB taxonomy): Bacteria > Bacteroidota > Bacteroidia > Chitinophagales > LD1 > Bog-950. The sequence continues at coordinate 26,798 of JANWXI010000039.1, read as the reverse complement.
CGCGAGGAGAATAATACTTACCGGACTCAACAGTAGTCGGAAAACTTGTAGTCATTTGACTAATCTTTTTCCCAATCGGGTGAGGGATGCGGAGGGCGCGAGCGGAGCGAAGCGGTGCGGAACGCAGTGGAGCACGGAAGCGACAGCGTACCCCGTAGCAAGCCCGACCCCGCTGCGAAGCGCAGCAATGAGGAGCGAAGCAGCGGGGGCACCCCCAAAAATATACATAAAATATATTATATAAAAAATCAATAATGTAAAAAAGCGCATGCGCGCGGATGCTGTGCGATGTCATTCGAAGGTTTTTCCATCGCGCGCCATGCGCGTCAGCAGGTCGGGCACGGCAAAACGCTCTCCGTAGCGGGCGCGCAGTTCGTTGGCGCGGGCGATGAATTGCGGCAAGCCGTAATCGTTTATGAACTGCAGGGTGCCGCCTTTGAAAGGTGCGAAGCCCCACCCGAAGATGGAGCCGATGTTGGCATCGGGTACGCTGCGCAGTACGCCTTCTTCGAGGCAGCGTACGGTTTCAATGCATTGGATGAACATGAGGCGGTCTTTCATTTCCTGTAGCGGTAAATCATCGGAGTAAGTGGCTTGCGCGCTTGCGGCTGAGCCGCCTGCGGCAACGGCGCGTTTGATGCCAAACATTTCGCGAAGTCCGCTCCAGAGGTGTTTTTTGCCGTTTTGCGGGTATTCATAAAAGCCGGCTCCTTTGGCTTTGCCCAGGCGACCGGCGGCAATCATTTTTTCTACCACTTCGTAGGCAGTGTGTTGCGGTATTTCTTTGCCTTCTGCCTGCAGGTCTTCGATGGTTTGTTTGCGGATGTGTGCCAGCAGCCCGAGCGAAACCTCATCGGTGAGCGCGAGCGGACCCACGGGCATACCGGCTTGCAGTCCGGCTGACTCTATGCTGCGGGGGTTGTTGCCTTCGTGGAGCAAGGCGAGCCCTTCTAAAACATACGTGGCAAAAACGCGCGAGGTATAGAAGCCGCGGGAGTCGTTTACCACGATGGGGGTTTTGCGGATGGTTTTTACAAAGTCGAAGCTGCGGGCGAGGGTTTCATCGGAGGTTTGTTTGCCTACGATGATTTCTACGAGGGGCATTTTATCGGCAGGAGAGAAGAAGTGCAGCCCGATGAAGTTTTGGGGGCGTGAGGATGCAGATGCCAGCCCGGTGATGGGCAGGGTAGAGGTGTTGGAAGCAAATATGCCGTTGGGGTCCATTACGGCTTCGGTTTCGCGTGTGACTTTGGCTTTCAGCTCGCGGTTTTCAAAAACGGCTTCAATCACCAGGTCGCAACCCGCCAAATCTTCGGGGCGCGAGGTGGGGTAGATGCGTTGCAGCACTTCATCGGCTTTTTGTTGTGTCATTTTGCCACGGCTCACGCGCTTTTTGAGGATGTTCTCAGAGTACGATTTACCTTTGGCAGCTGCTTCATCGCTCACGTCTTTCAAGATGCACGTTATACCGCTCATCGCCACGCAGTACGCTATGGCGCTGCCCATCATGCCCGCACCTAGTATACCTACTTTTTTGAACTCACCATTTACTTTTACATCGGGTCGGCTCTTGCCTGAGTTAATGGTGTTTAGTTGATGCCAGAAAGCTTTAATCATGTTTTTGGCCACATTACCCGTGGCGAGTTGGGCAAAGTAGCGGCTTTCTATGCGCGATGCGGTTTCAAAATCAACCAGCGCACCCTCAACGGCAGCGCTCAGGATGGCGAGCGGGGCGGGGTAGTTGTTGTAAGTTTTTTTGGCGAGCATGGCAGGAGCTACGGGCAGCATTTGCGCCACTTTGGGTGTGTTGGGCGCTCCGCCGGGTATTTTATAGCCATCGGCATCCCAGGGTTGACGGGCGGTGGCGTTGCTCAAAATCCACGCTTCGGCTTTATGCAATAGTTCTTCGCGATTGCCTGCCAGTTCGTGTATCAGTCCGTCAGCAAGGGCTTCTTTGGGGCTTACTTTTTTGCCCTCGGTAAGGTAGGTAAATGCAGGTTGCAATCCGAGCAAACGCACCATACGGGTAACTCCGCCGCCGCCTGGCAAAAGGCCGAGCGTAACCTCAGGCAGCCCGAGTTGTATCTTGTCGTTATCCAGACAAATTCTGCGGTGACACGCCAATGTGATTTCAAAACCTCCGCCCAGGGCGGTGCCGTTGATGGCTGCCACTACCGGTTTACCCTGTGTTTCCAGATAACGCAGCGCGGCTTTGAACTCCATGCTGCGGTCGTAGAATACTTTTGCGCTGCTCTCGGCAAAAAGCTCGTCAATATCTGCGCCTGCCATAAAGGTTTCTTTGGCTGAAGTGATGATGATACCGCGCACTTTGTCTTTTTCGTTTTGCAGGCGGGCGATGGTGTGGCGAAGGGCTTCACCAAACTTTTCGTTGATGACGTTGGCTGATTTATCGGGGTTATTCAGGGTAAGCGTAACGATACCTTTATCGTCAATGCGGTAATCTATCATGGTGTGTTGTCTTTACTTGCAAGAATAGAAGCGATTGCCGAAAATTCAAACAGTTGTTTGAAAAAACTTTAAGGGCGCTACTAAACTTCTTGGTAAAAGATATGAGGTGTAAATAAAACCGGAAGTTTGGCGTTTGCTTTTTGGATGTTTACTGGAAATGATTCCGTAACGTTTGTTTTTTACCGCATTAAGTGCCTTAATTTTGAAACAATGTAGTTCTAGTAACGGAAAATAAGGAAGAGAGAATAAGCCCGGGCAACTGGTTATCACTGTATGCAAACGCAGATTTCATGCAACGTTGCATTTTCTGCTATAAACGAAATTTGTTTACTTAAAATTGTACCATGCGTATCACTTTACAAAGTGAATTATACTTTCTGAAATTAAAACATAATTTCGTACCGTGTGTTATTTTTAAATGAGCCGTATCATACATTGCGTTTATGGATTGAGCTGCCTCTTTGCTATTAAAGCACACGCTACTCACTACCGTGCCGGTGAAATAATTTACGAGCGTATAGCAAATCTTACGTACCGATGTAGCGTAATCACCTACACCACTGTGGGCAGCCCTGCTGATAAGCCTTACGTGGTTATCAAATGGGGCGATAATACCGAGGATACTATAAATCGTATAAACGGCAACGGTGAAGTGGTGGGTAATGATATACAAAAGAACATTTTTGTAGGCACGCATACTTACAGCGGTGTACCTCCTGCGCCTAATAATTTCAGGGTAATCAGCGTAATGGACCCAAACCGTATTAACGGCATCAATAATATTGATAACGGAAACTCTATCAATGTTCCTTTTTACGTAGAAGACACTCTTTTTTTTCCGAATGATATTCCCAATATCGGTTTCAATTCATCGCCCATATTGTACAATATGCCGATAGATTATGCCAATGTGAACGAAATTTTTGAGCACAACCCCAACGCCTATGACCCCGATGGTGATAGCTTAACTTACCGCCTGGTAGTACCACTGCGCGATTTAGATTATGAAGTGCCCAATTATGTTTACCCCGCTCCGTACTGTATCAACTGTTGTGTGAGCACTAACCAGTTTACCATCAATCCGCTTAATGGCGATGTGGTATGGAACACACCCTGTGTGAAAGGGATTTTCAACATTGCCATTCTGATTACGGAATACCGCAACGGAGTAAAAATGGGCACGCTGCTGCGCGATATGCAAATCATCGTAGATATGAAGCCGAACCAGCGCCCGCAGATAGCGGAATTTGCCGATACTTGTGTGCGTGCGGGCGACATGATTATACGCCAGATCACCGCTACAGATCCGAATACGAATCAAATAGTAAAGCTAAGCGCTAATGGAGGACCATTCAGTGCTACACCGCCAGCCACTTTCACCTCGCTGAGCGGCAACCCCGCTACCGGTACATTCACGTGGCTTACGGATTGTTCGCTCATCCGTAAACAGCCCCACCAGGTGGTGTTCAAAGCCGAGGATAGTTACGTAAGCTCCGGTGTACCCATACCGCTGGTAGATTTAAAAACATGGCAAATTACCATCATAGCTCCACCCGTACAAAATGTTACAGCCACGGCATCGCCCGGCAGTATTACCATCAGTTGGGCAAACCCGTATGTATGTGCATCATCGCCCGATTTTCGCGGTTTCAGCGTTTGGCGAAAAGCAGAGTGTGACTCATTTGTGCCCGAGTACTGCGAAACCGGTCTGGCGCAGCGGGGCTATACAAAGATTACAACGAACAACATCTTTACGTACGCTTACACCGATTTCACCGCCTCAGTTGGGCAGAAGTACAGTTACCGCGTACTGGCGCATTTTTCAAAACAATCTCCAAACGGTGTGTTTCAGTATGATGCCGTGGAAAGTGTGCCGAGCAACGAGGCATGTGTATTTATGCCGATCAGTGTGCCGGTGATGCTGAATGTTGATGTCACCGCCACGGACCCTGTTAACGGACAAATTTTTGTGCGCTGGAGTAAACCACTCGTGGGCGGCAATAACCTGGATACCACGATATATCCGCCGCCATATCGCTTTCAACTTTACCGCAGTGTGGGCTTTGACTTTACTTCGCCAACACTCATTTACACATCTCCCGATGCTCCTTCCTACGCGGCTTTAGCAGATACTTTCTATACTGACAGCGGACTGAATACACAAGACAACCCGTACAGCTATCAGGTATTGTTTTTCGCCAGTGGCGATACGGTGGGGCCTTCCAACATAGCATCATCGGTTTACCTGAACGTACTCTCATCCGACCAGGCATTAGTATTAAAGTGGAATGAAAAGGTGCCCTGGACGAACGATAGTTTTTCTGTGTTTCGATTAAATAAATTAACCAACCAATACGACTCAATCGGCATCAGTTTCACGCATCAATACACCGATACAGGGCTTACGAATGATTCGCTTTATTGTTATTATGTAAAGGCGTTTGGTCATTACTCGGTAGATGTGTTCCCAAGGCCGCTTATCAATAAAAGCCAGATTGACTGTGGCGTACCAGTGGACACTACGCCTCCCTGCCCGCCCGTACTCAACGTTCGTAACGATTGTGAACAATATCTGCAACAGCCGTGGAATACCACTACTTTTATTAACTACCTGCTATGGAGTGTTTTAGACAGCATTTGTAATGACGACATTACACGTTACTATATTTACCGCAGCGATGACTTAACGGCGCCGTGGGTGTTGATAGACAGTACCAATGCCAAAGAAGATACAACCTATCAGCACACATCGTCTGATAATCTCGCTGGCTGCTATGCCGTTACAGCGCTGGACCGCATCGGTAACCAAAGCGCGCTGAGCAATGTGGTTTGTGTGGACAACTGCCCCTACTACGTATTGCCCAATACTTTTACGCCCAATGGCGATGGCGCTAACGAGAAGTTTCATCCGTTCTTGCCGTATCGGTTTGTGCCGAAAATTGAAATCCGCATTTACAATCGCTGGGGCGAAGAGGTGTTTAAAACAGAAGATCCGTTTATCGGGTGGAATGGCCGTGTAAACAACACGGGAAATGAGTGCCCCGACGGGGTTTACCTCTATGCCGGCTACTACTATGAGCGGCGGTTAGGAAAATTAGTCAAAAAACCACTGGGTGATAATAAAGGGAGCGGCTACATTCATTTAATACGAGGGATGTAACACAGCATAACAGATAATCACACATTCAAAAATCTATATTTGCCCGCTGTATGCTGAATATATTTGAAATTTTCGGCAAGTATTTACTCTTGTTGGGTCGTTGCATATCGCGCCCCGAAAAAGCGCAGATGTACTGGAAAGAGACCTTCCGGCAGGCGCATGAAATCGGCATTGGTTCGTTGGTGATTATAGCTATCGTGGCCACATTTATCGGAGCCGTGACTGCCGTACAATTTTCCTATCAGCTTAAATCCATCGGGCTGGTGCCCATGTGGTGGATGGGTTCTATTTTGCGTAAGTCCATGATACTGGAATTAGCCCCTACCATATCTGCATTGCTGCTGGCGGGTAAGGTGGGCAGTAACATTGCCTCAGAGCTGGGCAGCATGCGTATTTCTGAACAGATAGATGCCTATGAGATCATGGGTGTGAATACGCCTGCGTACCTCGTGGGTCCCAAAATACTTGCCAGTGTGGTAGTGGTGCCGATGCTTGCCATCATTGCGGTGTTTTTGGGTATAATCGGGGGATGGCTTGGCGGAGTGGCGGGGGGGTATTTCAGCACTGCCGAGTATGTGCGCGGGCTTCAGGATATGTTCATGACCAAAGACCTTAACATCATGCTCATTAAGTCAACATTATTTGGCTTCATTATTTCTTCCATTTCCTGTTACAAGGGTTTCTACGTAGAGGGCGGAGCTATTGAGATAGGAAAGGCGAGCACACAGGCCGTGGTGATGAGCAGTATTGTCGTAATTATCGTAAACTTTTTTGTGGCTTTCCTTTTGCTGTGATAGAGATTAAAAACATCACGAAAAGTTTTGGCAAACAGCAGGTGCTCAAAGGCGTGAGCGCAGTGTTTGATACCGGCAAGTGTAATCTGATTATCGGGAAATCCGGCTCCGGTAAAACCGTTACGCTAAAATGTATGGTGGGCCTTTTTGAACCCGACTCGGGGTCTATTGAATTTGACGGACGCAATATCACTGCCATGAATTTTAAAGAGCGTAAGGAAGTGCGCCGCGAAATCGGAATGTTGTTTCAGGGTACTGCCTTGTTTGATTCCATGACGGTGGAGGAAAATGTGCGCTTCCCGCTCGACATGTTCACTTCCCAGTCAGAAAGCGAAAAGCGCGACCGCGTAAATTTTTGCCTGAAGCGGGTAAATATGGAAAATACCAACAAGAAATATCCGGGTGAGCTATCCGGTGGTATGAAAAAGCGCGTGGGCATCGCACGCGCCATCGTAATGAACCCCAAATATCTTTTCTGTGACGAGCCCAACTCAGGTCTTGACCCTAAAACAGCGCTAATTATTGATCACCTTATTCAGGAGATAACCCAGGAATATCAGATGACTACCGTGATTAACACCCACGACATGAACAGTGTGATGGGTATAGGGGATAAAGTGATATTTTTGCACGAGGGTTTGAAATACTGGGAAGGAACCAACAAAGAAATACTCTCCATTACCGAAGGCGAACTTTTCGACTTTATTTTTGCATCCGATTTTTTGAAAGATTTGCGAAGACGGGCAAAGTTTTGAAGCCCCGTATGGGCGCACGAATCCGAATTTACAAAGGGGTAAAATTTCAGCGCGTCCCGGAAACCAGTCTGGATTCCTTGTGAACTGGTTTGTATATTCTTAAAAAACCATTAGGGGACAACAATCAGGCATGATTGAATATTTCCGTTTGTGCCGATGGCTTTGAAAAAAAGGAGAGAATTGCTAAGCGGCATCAGGTTGATTCTTATCAAAAAGTATTCTGATGTAACATCTAACACATTGCAAGCAACTCTTCTGCCATCGGGTAAAAATGCAGCTATGCTGTTTAATGTATGATAATTTGCAAAAACTTTAAACAAATCGGTCGAAACCGGAGATATACGCAATTTAGTGTCTGAGACAGGCGTGATTTGAACATTAGTAATAATCTGGCTGCAATGTGCTTCTGCCAGCGTAGTATCCTCAGGGGCGTTCAAAGTACATGCCTGGCATAATACGGCACGGATAAAACAAGCTATCTGTTTGCCCTTCCACTCTTCAATAGGAAACGGGGAGTTAGGATTGCCATAACCGCCATGGCCGCCCTGCTTATCAATGAGAAAGCGATAACATTCGTTTAAATTGCGTAAACGGTTACAAATAGGGCGGGAGCCGTAATAGGTACCCGCCATGTTGAAAACGTTGATGGAGACGGTGGGGTCAAGTTCTCCGTGCATGCACAATACAGGGCGCTTATCGTTGTGATTGATATAACTCGTGTCTGTAATGCCTCCCCACATGTTGATAACTCCCCGGATATTTGGGATTTCGTAATGGGGACAGGTGGCGCTGTCTAAATGGCCTAACTGTTGATTGATGCGGCAATATTTGTATTCCGGATCGCTGTCGGCCTCTGATTGAGAGAGGAAAGCAGCGTGCAATGCCGTAATACCGCCGGCACTTGAGCCACCTATAAACATGGCTGAAGTGTCTATTCCATAAACGGCGTGATGGTGATAAAAATATCGCAACGCCGCGCGGGCATCCTGAAAAGCGCGGTACTGTGCGTTGTAGCCGCTTTGTGCATTGCCGCTCTGTTTCCCTTTTCTGTAATCAATGGTGGCCGCCACGATGCCTTTGCAGGCGAGAGATATACAAATACTGTCTTTCTGATAGCGGTTACCACCGGTGAATCCGCCGCCGTGGATGATGATTGCAAACGGACGTTTGTGAAAGGTATCCACACCCGGTTTGGGGTACCATACATTGAATTTGAGCGATACAAGGTTGCCCTGCCAGTCGGTATTTTGGCCGTAAACCGCACTGTCGCATTGTATCTGGCTGAGCGAAGGGTTATGTTTATCGTAAAAGAAAAGGTTCTGTTCGGTTGCCCGATGGGTGAGACAAATATCCTGTGCATTGACGCATAATAACAAAACACACAATACATTAAATACTGCGGCTTTTTTCATAAATCATCTATTTTATTAATATAAATTTGTTTATATGTGTTATGTTTGTTTGCCTCTCATCTACCTGAATAAAATAAACACCGCCGGGAAGTTCCCCCAAAGCAATTTCGTTAAATGGGGAGTTTAAGAATTGGTTTAATACACATCTGCCGGCTACATCGTATATGCGTAACGTCACGTTCTGGCCCGGGCGAAGATGAATATGCACACGCCCATCATAGGCGGGATTAGGAAAAATCTTACACGTGGATGGAAGTTCTGTATCATCTTCGGCCACATAAAAGGGATTGTTAGTTTCAATCATCGTAATGCTGTGCGGATGTATGTGTATAACCGCAGGGTTTGCGCTTACATCCTGTACGATAGAGTAAACAGGGTGGTCTTTCCTGGAGTAAAGTTTGTATCCGTTTTGACCATAAACAGATATGATGCTGAACGAGCCAAGTGGGTGACCGGCTATGGATACGGATGCGGGAGAGAAAGTGTATGAAAACGAATCGAGGTTAATAAAATAAAACCAGGCCCGGCTGCTTTTGACAAAAAAGTATGCTTCTAAGTTATTTTGTGAAGGGATACCGTTTAACGTAACGGGATAAAAAGTACTGTTCGGCAAATTTTTCATCATCAGGTAAGCATCAAAGGTTGTGGAAGTACAAGGGGTGGATGTCGTGCATCCGTTTTGTCCGTTGAGTAAACTGTAAATAGGGTCATGAGGTGTTTTGGAGGAAATTTTATGTATCGAAACACTTTTAAAAAAATCATCATTCAATGCATTGTATTGAATTTTCCAGAGGATACGTTTCATAAAATATATTTGGGCGAGGAGCGTATTGTAGAGTGAGTCAGCCGGTTTGGGTACAGTGATGGGGCTAAGATTTTTAAAACCCATCTGCACCACATCCATGTGTTTGAATTTTGATTTAAAATCAGATGCCATATCGGGTAGTCGCTGTTTGAAGTATTGGAGCATTTCGTTTTTCAGGTATGCGAAAAATTGATCTTTACTCAAATTGTTCAGGGATGAATGGGTAGGGATGTCCCACCACCAGTTGATGGCGCCTCTTGCAGAATCGTTGGTGATTTCAGTCAGATAAGCTTTTGAAACGGTATCGTTCCAGTTGTTGAAAAACTGGTTGTTTGTACCGGCGGGTGCAGCATTTACGGAAAGGGGTACAGACGGATAATTACTCTTCATAAATGCCACATAGGGTGCGATGCTGTCTAAATATGCTTTTGCCGAAGGGAAGATGTGCCGGTCGGCATTTAAGTGTACTTCTGTATTAAATATCATTGCCTTAACCGGCACCTTGTGTGTTTCACAAAGTGCCATCATGTTTTGCACATCGCTCAGATAACCAGTTGTTACGTTAGCGCAAATAATCATGCTTAGGGATTTCTCGGCAGCTAGCGCAACGCACTCTTCAAAAAAACTGTTGTTGTTATTCAACTGATCCTGATACCAGGGGCTGTTGATAATTTCGTTTACATCATAACCAGCAGCAGCTACCTGTGCCGTATCAATTCCATACCCGATTACGCCCGGATAGTAATGTGCAAACCGCGCCACACTGCCCCCCGGGAAATACAGCACCCTTATCCCACATGAATCAACTAAACTGCTGAAAATCGGATTTGTATAATCAAAATCACCTACGGAAGTGACTGTCACTCCCGAAAAAAAATCCTCACTGACCGTATGAGACGGGGATGTATTGACAACTATTGTTTGTGCATACAAACAATGAATCGTACATACTAAATAAAAACAAGATATACTACGCATTGCGCATAGGGTAAACAGATGTTGTTGAAACAAAAATAAATAAATATTCAGTCAATAGTTGTCGGGCTGAATATCATGTTTTCAATAATGCCATTCAGCCACTATGCTTTCACCTTCAATGACGGTATCGCCCGGCTTCACCAGTACCTTTACATCATGAGGTAGCACGAGCGTCACCTGACTACCGAGTTTTATCAAACCGATTACATCGCCTTGTTTTACCGGCTGCCCTTTTTGCACGTAATCGTCTATACGCCGGGCTACAAAACCGGCTATCTGTATCACTTTGTATCGCCTGCCGGCAGGAGTTTGTAAGGTTATTTCGTTGTGCTCGTTTTCAAAGCGTATGCCCCACTCGTTGTTCATCATTACAGCATTGGCAAAATTGCCTGGTACGTATCGTTCAGACACTACCACTGCATCGGTAGGTGCGCGTTGATAGTGCACGTTTGTAACATTCATTTGTATATGTACTACATAGCCGGCTGTGTCCAAGTCGCCCGTCCAGGTTCGCAGAGCGCCCATATCCTTTTTGGTAATTAACAGTAGCGAATCATTCCATGGAAATACCGCAACTACTTTTCCGTTGGCAGGGCTGACGATTGCCTTCTCATCATGCGGTATTTTTCGCTCCGGTAAGCGCAGAAACCAAAAGCGGTAGTAAGCAAGCAATGTTAGTGATAAAATTAATAGAACGCCGGCAATTTTCTTTATCATATTAGTAAATGTAATGAAATGACATATATCTCTTCACAACAAAAATAAATGACAACCGATTGTTTTAGTTGATTGTTTGGCAAGATTACGTTTTACTTCAGGACATACAAAATACATTTACGACTACATTTTATGTTTTGTATTTTTATTATTGAAACCTAAGTCATTACGGAAATTAAACCGGCTTTCTATATTTAAACCGTGATATTAAACGCTGCATTCAAAAATTTAGGTCGCACGCGCGAAATTCTCGGCATTCTCATCAAATACGGGTTCGAGGATTTTATTGCCAACAGCACACTACGCAATTTAGTAACGGAGAAAATGCGTCTCAGTTGGCTGCGCGATAACAAACCCGCTTTGGAATACACCCGCTGGGAGCGCGTAAGAATGGCTGCCGAAGAATTGGGGCCTACTTTCGTAAAACTCGCCCAGATACTTAGCAACCGTCCCGATATTATTCCCGAGGGGTTGGTAAAAGAGTTGGAAAAGTTACAGGACCGGGTGGCGCCGTTTGCCTTCAATGAGGTGAAATCAACAATAGAACTGTCGCTCGGCAAAAAGATGGAGGACCTTTTTTCTGAGTTTCACGAAACCCCTATCGCTTCTGCGAGCATCGGTCAGGTACATCGCGCCAAACTCAAAACAGGCGAAGATGTGGTGGTGAAAGTACAGCGCCCGCATGTGAAAGAGCAGATTGAACAAGACCTGAGCATCATCAAAAGCGGTGTGCGAAGCATGGATCGCTATCTCAAAAAACAAGGCATCCTGAATGCCGAGGAAGTCGTGCGGGTTTTTGAGCGCGCCATCTCTAAAGAGCTTGACTACCGCAATGAGGCGCGGAATATTGAGAAGTTTCGCAGCGTGTATCGCCATCGCTCCGATTTTTATGTGCCGAAAGCATACCGTGAAATATCAACCGATAAAGTGTTGGTAATGGAATATGTGAAGGGTTGTAAAATTACAGATGTAGCTCAGTTGCGTGAATGGAACATCAGCCCCGCCCGCATCGTGGAGCGCGGCATGGATATTTACCTGTCGCAGATTTTTGAATACGGGTACTTTCATGGCGATCCGCATCCGGGCAATGTATTGGTAGATGAGACCGGACGTATTATCCTTTTGGATTTTGGAATGATCGGCCAGTTAATGAAAAAAGACAAATATGCCTTTGCCGGTATCTTCATTGCCATGGCTAAGCGCGATGCCCGCGAAATGGCACAGCAAATGCGCAAACTTGCCATTGAAGATAACATTACCGACATGCGGCAGTTTGTGTACGATCTCAACGACCTCATCGAAGATTTTGCCGATTTGGATGTGGGCGAAAGTTCCATTCAGGAAGTCATTTCACGACTTCAAAAAATAATGTATGATTATCACATCACTGTACCGGGCAGTGTATTTATCATCTTCCGCGCATTTGCTATCCTCGAAGGCATCGGTAAAAAATTACATCCTAATTTCAAAACATACGAGTTCATTCGCCCGTACGGCCAGCGTTTATTAGCCGAGCAACTCAAACCCGAAAATTTAGCCCACGAAGCCGCACAGCGGTTTTCTAATCTCACTTCCTTTCTGAACACATTTCCCGTTGAGGTTCGCAATATATTACAATTAATCTCAAAAGGAAAACTGCACTCTGAGATAGAGTTGCAGGGCTACGGTTACGCTCTGAAAAAATGGGACAGCATCAGCACCCGCATGGGGCTGGTGTACATTATATGCGCGCTTATCATCAGCAGCAGTATTGCTCTACTGGCTGATTACCCTGATGATATGAAGTTCTACTACGGCATCAATAAGTGGAGCTTCATGGGTTACCTGATTGCCATGGGGCTGTTTATAGTGTGGCTGTACGCCATCATTCGCAGAAAAGTTTACAAGTAAATCACGCGCGTTTGCGAATTACGATTACATGGTGCAAACCAAATATGGGCGCTAAGGGTTGCATGAACCACTCTAACAGTTTTATGGCAGGGGTTAGCCAGTTGGGTGTTAACTGCCTGAAATTTAACCCACCACACAGCAGATAGCGAATATAGTTTGTCAACGGACGTTGCACCACCACTTCCAATTGCGGATGCTTTGCCCGCAAAACTTCCGCATCGCGTACGAAAACTACGTATGATAGCGCCTGATTGGCATTCATCATTACACCTGCATCGGGGTTTGTCCACCCGGGTTGATATTTATCAAATATCTCTGTGTCAAATACGTGTTTGTAAAAAACAGAAGCCGCCGGTCCGTAGTAAGGGTCTATGAGCACGCAGCCGCCCCCAGGTGCCAGGGTGCGCGTTAACTCACTGAAAAACCTATCCGGGTCCGGAAAGTGATGAAAACAGTTTATCCCATACACAGCGCGTAGCGAATTATCTTCAAATGGCATACAAAGGGCATCCACCACCATGTCGAGATTTGGGGCGGGTTTTATATCTGTTGAAATAACTTCCGGATATGTTTTTTTGAAAAAACTTACTCCGGCTCCTATTTCAACGCGCTTTCCGCCCGCGGTAAAATAGTTACGGTCGTAGCGCATACATGTGTCGTAAAACTCCCGAAATACTTCGCGCATCATGGGTTTTTGCTCCAGTATCGTGCGGTGTAAATCCAAAAACTCTGTACTGTCTGGATTTACTCCCTTCAATCGCGGCTCCTGAAGCAGATTTCGTATAAATTTCAAAACCGACATATAAATACCGTTGCTGCACCATCAAATAAAAAACGGGAGCTGTTTCAAGCTCCCGTTACGCATAGTAAAAAAACTTTATCTGTTTACAACCAGTTTAAAATTACGCACAGCCACCCCGCCATTTCGGACTGTGAGAAGATAAGTGCCGTTTGACAAATCATGCACCGGCACTTGCAACATTCCTGTGCTGTTTGCGCCTTCCTCAGCATTTGCCGAGAACACAATTTGTCCGTAGAGATTACTTAATTCAAAAGTCAAACTGGAGGGCTCGTCAGTGTAGTATTCAATGATAGCAACATCTTGTACGGGGTTCGGATACACATTAACATAGCGCAAGTTGCTTACCGTAGGTGAAGATATGTAATACGAAGGAGTGGTGGAGTGAGTAACAGAGCCGTTCAACGGGGCGCGAAGCGCATTGTAAACTTCATTCTTTCCTGACTTGGGGTTGCTGTTATACTCGTGTATAAAAGCCACCAGATAGCAACGGTCAGCGTTCCAGTTATTGGGTAAAGTGTAGGTGTAGTTATGCGTGTATTCCACATCACTTGCCGTGGTTGCCGGTATAACACCCGTTGTACCCCATGTATTGCCGAGCGCCTCTCTCTGCACGTACCGGTGCTTGTAACCGATAATGGGATTTCCTTTACCGTAGTAAGGGTGCCCCGCCTGCGTATTATAGTAGTTTTGCTGATTGTACTGACTGCCGGTTCCGCTCACACTGTCTTCAATAATGTAACAGTTAATCCTGAAATTTCCGGTAGCTTCTGTAAAGAATTTAGCGCCAACCGTCACATTCAACTGGCGTGTGCCGTCATCGTATGTAGAATTCACCGATAACCTCACAGGGGTCACCTGCGCATAGCGCTCTACACATTTCTCTGACCATATATCGCGGCTGATGGCAACATCGCTTTCCCCTCTGTAGTAAATCCGGTCAACACACGCACTGGGCGCGCCGCTGGCAAAAGCGTTCGCAAGGTCAGTGGCTTCATTGGTGGTCATACCATCTGTACCAAAGCCCGCGTGAATACCAACCGGAATCACATAATTATGTGCGGCTATGATAGTATCAACTACATAAGCACCGTCCGGACAAAACTGGCATACGGCTGTAGTAAACTCTTCCAGTAAAACATTCTTCTGCGGTATAGCGCTTAAGGCAGAAACAGTAGTGCTAAGTGTATTATCACTGTTATCTGCGTCAGACACGCCATTCGGGTTGCTGGCAGTTACACTGATATTGTAAGATTTTGCCGTTTTCATGGCAACTTTGTCTGCAAACTGAAATGTGTAGGTCTTAAAGGGCTGCAGGTTAAGAGAGGTAAGGTTTAGTGTTACGGGATTATTGCCATCTACCGTGTAAGTCAGTTCAACTGAGGTTATGTTGTTATTACCTTTGTTGTATAGGGTTCCTGTTACGACCTGGTCACTGAGCGAAACGTACTTCGGCATATTCAGTGAAGTAACACTTACATCGTTCGCAGGCGGGTTAAACAGTTTAATATCATCAATCGCCCACCAACCATCCCAATCGCCCGTGTAGTTAAACCGCAGATAAACTGTAGGTTGGTTTGCAGCAATATTGCTGATGTCTATTCGTACTGTTTCGGGGTTAACGGTGGTATTTGAAACCACATACACCTGTTGCCAGTTGGTCCCGTCGTTGCTCACCAGCAGTTTGCCCTTGCTATTGTTGTTAAATATATAATACGTATAAAAATATTGCTGAAATTCTATCGCCACGTGTGAGTGGGCTGAGCAATTAATAGCAGATGATGTAAGGTCGGCATCTTCGGGTAATCCGTCATCGCTCTGAGCGTCTGAAATAAACACGTAAAACCCACCCGAAGCAGTGCTCGAGGCAAAACCCGCAAAATTCGTTCTGCGCTTCCAGATACCGTTGGTAGGGTTGTTGCCCGTGTTATCTACATTTGTCCATCCGGCGGGTAAACCAGACGTAGAAAAATTCTGAGTATAAAATGTGGTCTGTGCCAGCGCATCGCAGGTGAAAACGAGCACCGTCAATAACGTAAGCAAACTTTTCATGTTCAGTTGTAATTGGTTTAACAAAGTGTAAATGTAGTAAATTTCTCATAACGTAAACAACAAATTCACCTGCCACTTTTTCCCCGAAATACGCATGGTGCCTTTGCTCATAATTTCCGTTTTTCCCCGGTTTCAACATGTAAGCCCGCAGTTTTGCAGGAATGTACCTGGGGGGTGCCCCCGCTGTTTCGCTCCGCAGGGCTGCACTTCACAGCGGGGTCGGGCTTGCTTCGGGGTACGCTTTCGCTCCCGTGCTCCACTGCGTTTCGCACCGCTCCCTCCGGTCGCGCCCTGCGCATCCCTCACCCGTTTACGCACACATGCACCTGCGTGTGGTGCATGTAATCCAACCCTATTAGCACATTTGCTTTTGCTATGTAGCAACCTACCCGCGCCGCCGCCAAGGGCAGATGCGCGGAGTGCCGCATAATTATTTGCAAGTGTACAATATGGTGCGAGCCGCCGTAGGCGGCTCGCACCAACATACCAATCTGTTTTGCAGCTAACATCACCTTATAGTTCGCCCGCCGTAAGTGGGCACACCGTACGCTACCACCGTGCACCTCGCATAAATTTCACATTCCGTCATCCCTTCCAGCTTCCTGTTACGTATCATCTCTTCGGCAAATTGCATCATGCGCAGTAATACGTCAATCCACCGTAACACTTATTCTTACACTTACTGTTTATTTATCAGTTAATTTAACATTGTGCAGATTACATCTTCACCGTAATTCCGTTTCGCACAGAATTCTTACTTTTACAAAGATTAAAACATATCGTATTAACACGACAACCCTGCATGTTAACTTTACATCTGTTACTGTAACACTTACTTCATGAGCCAACCCGCCAACACCGAAGAAGAAATCATCAGCGAATTCGAGGTTTTTGACGATCCCATGGATAAATACGAATACATCATTGACCTCGGCAAAAAACTGCCCCCCCTCGACCCCCGCTACATGACAGACGAATACCTGGTAAAAGGTTGCCAGAGCAAAGTGTGGCTGCACGCCTACGAAAAAGACGGAAAAATTTACTACGAAGCCGATTCAAACACAGCCATTACGCGAGGTATCGTAGCCCTGCTCATACGTGCACTATCGGGCAAAGACCCCCACACCATCGTCAACTCTCCTTTGTCGTTTATTGATGCCATTCGGCTCCGTTCATACCTCTCATCGCAGCGCAACAACGGCCTCACCGCCATGATACAACGCATGAAAGATTACGCCCGTGCTTACATCAAATAAACCAAATTTACTTTATTTGAACGTTATATGAGCATAACAAACCCTCCCACCACTCGTCAATTACACACGTGGTACTTTTTACTCCTTTTGCTTGCTGTCTCCGCCTGCAAAAAAGAGCAGCCAACCCGTTGGGATACCGAGATGCTCGTCCCGATTGTTACCACCTCGGTAAATTTAGCTAACCTCGTTGCTGACTCAGCCATCTCTAACGCTCCCGATGGCTCCCTCATCCTGTCTTACAACACAAACCTCTACGAATTCAGCTTAGCCGATAAAATAGTACAAATCCCCGATACATCCATCGGGCAGGGCTTCAGCTTAACCAGTTTAACCCTACCCAATCAGGGCTTTGTTTACACCATTACACTGGGCGAAATTGCTGATAACCTTATCGCTAACGGTGGTAGCGGACAGTTTATCGGCAACCTCATCAAAGCGCAGGCCGGCAACTCCATACCTATTCCGCCCATACAGGGCTTTCCGTTCAGCACATTTTATTTTGATGCGACGGCGTATTTCGATAGTGCTATACTCGCCACGGGTGTGGCCGAAATATGGGCAGTCAATCATTTACCGGTTCCCGTCACCAACATACTCGTACAACTGCGCAACTCCGGTGACCCGGGCTACATTTCACAACAATACATAGACAGCATCCCCGCACACGACTCAGTATTCCTTTCTATTCCCTTAGGTGGTATCAAAATCAAAAGCAAACTTGAATTCAACATTCTGAGCATGAGTACACCAGGCAGCCAGGGCAATAATGTTTTAATCAACCTGGCTGATTATATTCAACTGCGCATGCTCGCTTCCAGCATGACTGCCCACGAGGCATGGGCAAAATTCCCTACCCAAAACGTTGTAGAACGCACCGAAGAAGTTACCGTGAACATTGGCGATAGAAAATTCACCTACGTAGATGCGCGTTCCGGCAAACTACATGTATTTGTTACCAGTACCGTTGAAGAACAAATGTACCTTGAATACACGCTGGTGGGCGCGTATGATAAACATGGTAAACCCATCAAAGAATACACCACCATTCCCCCAGCCCCCGTAGGAGGCACTGTCACCATTGACAAATACATCGACATATCCGGCACAGCCATCAACCTCACCGGAAAAGACGGCTCAAAATTCAATACTTATACGCAGCGCATAGTAGCGCGTATCGATTCATCGGGCATCACCCGCCACATCACCTCCAAAGATAGTTTATTGATACGTTACGAAATTCAGGATGTAGCGCCTAACTACATTAAAGGATACGCCGGCAGAGATACTGTTAAGGCAACCGATACTGTTGCATTCGATTTCCTGAGCATATTCAAAAGCGGCAGCTTAGACCTGCAGGAAGTAAACCTGAAATTTTCTGTAGAAAACAGCATTGGTGTGGATGGGCAAGTAAAAGTTAAAGGACTTACAGCGCTAAGCCCCAACAATGGCGCCAAAACACTCACCGGCTCAGTCGTGGGGGCTACTTATCAAGTAAACCGCGCCAAAGATTTTCCGTTGCAGCCGGGTTACAGCCAGTTCGTATTAAATAATGCCAACTCTAATGTACGGGAACTACTCGGCATACTTCCCAACCAACTGATTTATGACGTAGAAGTAATGACCAACACCAACGGCAACAACGGACAGTACCGCGACTTTGCTTACCTGGAGAGCAAGCTAAAAGTAGGTCTAAATGCCGAGGTGCCCCTATCCTTTATTGCCAATCATCTAGTGCTCACCGATACTGTCGGGTTTGACTTCAGTAATTCCAATACCAACGTAGCTGGTATAGCGGATGGCATCATATACCTTATTGCACAAAATAAATACCCCATCGAAGCCAAAGTTACAGTGCGCCTGACCGATGAAAACTGGTTGCCGGTTGATACGCTCCTTTTTGACCAGATGATTGAAGCCGCCACCCTCGATAATCAATGCAGAGCACAGCAACCCAAACGCACCAAGATACCTCTTTACATTGATACTGAGAGGATGGAGAAAATTAAAAAAGCCCGTCACGCTGTGATATGGGCTGACTTTCACTCTAACCCCAATAACACCCTTTGTCAGGGTCAGTACCTGCGCATTTACAGCGATTACAAGTTAGATCTCACCCTTAGCGCTCGTTTTAACTATAAGGTAAGTGCAGATTTTTAAAAATACAGCTTAAATTGTATGAGAAATTTATTGCATGCATTGCTGATTGTTTTGTGCTCCCTTCAATCTACAACAGCGCAGGTACCACAAGCCATCAACTACCAGGCCATTGCCCGGGATGGCTCCGGTAATCCGCTTGCCAATAAGAATATCAGCGTGCGCATTTCCATAAATGCGGGAATTAACCCGGGTTCTCCGGAGTATCAGGAGATACATACTGCCACAACCAACCAGTTCGGATTGTTCACGTTGAGGATCGGTAATGGCACTCCCACGTTCGGAGTGTTTTCCAATATCAACTGGGCTACCGGCAACAAGTATCTATTGGTAGAATACGACCCAAACGGAGGTAATAATTTCCTGAATATGGGTATGTCGCAGTTGGTAAGTGTTCCTTATGCGCTATATGCTGAAAAATCAGGAGGGGCATCTACACCCGGACCAACCGGCCCCACTGGTCCAACCGGAGCTGCAGGTATAGCCGGCCCTACAGGTCCCACTGGCCCCACCGGACCTACAGGCAGTACAGGCGCCCAGGGAAATACCGGACCGCAAGGACCTACTGGCCCATCCGGTGCACCGGGTCAACCAGGTGCTACTGGTCCCACCGGTCCTACCGGAGCTACCGGTCCTACAGGTTTTACCGGTCCGGCTGGATCTGCCGGAGCCACTGGCGTAACAGGTCCCACCGGAGTGGGCATTGCCAACATTATTGATAATGGTAACGGAACTATCACCATCGTATTAACTGATGGCACTACTTCCACTTTTACATCCGGAGCTACCGGTCCCACTGGTCCTACAGGTCCTGCCGGAAATGATGGTGCAACCGGTCCAACCGGACCACAAGGTCCTACAGGTCCACAGGGTCCAGTGGGTCCCACCGGACCACAGGGGAATACAGGCCCTGCCGGAGTAACAGGAGCCACTGGTCCTCAAGGTCCAACAGGCGCACAAGGTCCTCAGGGTCCCACGGGTCCGCAAGGCGTCACTGGTCCTCCGGGTCCTACAGGCGTAGGCGCTACTGGTCCTACGGGTCTTGCCGGAAATCCGGGTGCTACGGGTCCAACCGGACCACAAGGACCCACAGGTTCACAAGGCCCCACAGGTCCTACCGGTCCTCAGGGTAATACGGGTCCAACTGGAGTAACAGGAGCCACCGGTCCTCAAGGTCCAACCGGGGCGCAGGGTCCCCAGGGTCCCACGGGTCCGCAAGGCGTCACTGGTCCTCCGGGTCCTACAGGTGTAGGCGCTACTGGTCCAACAGGTCCTACGGGTCCTGCCGGTAATCCGGGCGCAACGGGTCCCACAGGTCCTCAAGGTCCCACGGGTTCACAGGGTCCGGTGGGTCCCACAGGTCCTCAAGGTCCGTCCGGATTTCTTCCCGACGGAACAGCCGCAGGCAACACCACCTACTGGGACGGTTCACAATGGGTTATAAACAACAACAATATTTTTAATAACGGAGGTAACGTAGGTATCAATACCGGACCATCTGCCAATACCCGCTTTGATGTGAACGGAGACGTTGCTTTCAGAACATGGAACCTTACCTTAGTGAACGGCCAAAACAACAACGTAAATATTGATACTGCCCGTTATTCTTTTTACCGCATTCTTGGTCCTACTGCAGCATTTTCCATCACAGGATTGGCTACCCCTTACAACGGCAAAAAAGTTACCCTCTATAACTTTACCAGTCAGGTGATGACGATTGCTAATCAAAGCGGTTTTTCTGCTGCCGCTAACCGCATCGTTACCGGTAATGGTGCCGATGTAGCGATTAACCCCGGCGGGTCAGTTACTTTTCATTACAGTGCACAAGATGCAAGATGGATTACGGTAGCGACTGTGAATGCCGCAGGTGGTGCCGGTTCGTTTTGGTCGTTGGCCGGTAATGCCCTGGCGGGTACTGAGTTTATCGGCAGCACCAATGGTCAGGATTTGCCATTCCGTACCAACAATGTAGAGCGCATGCGGATATTTTCCAACGGGCAAACCGTATTAAACAGTGCGTTTACGAACGCAAACGACTGGTTTGCCGTTTGGACTACAGCCGGTGCTGCTCAGAACTGGAACGCTATAAATGGCTACGTACAATCAGGCACCGGACACGCGGGCTATTTCTGGTCGGGACCTATCAATACCTCTCATACACTTGTAGCGGTTAAAACGGGAAATACCGGCCGTGCAGCAGATTTCAGCATCAGTGGTACAGGAAACAACAATGATGTGGTATTTGCCCAACACAGCGGTACCGGACGGGTGGTAAATTTCCGCCAGGCCAACAATACATCAACTGCCAATGTTCTCTTTGCCGAACATACCGGTGATGGCCGCGTTATCAATGCACAAAACACGCTGACCACCAGCACAAATCCGGTGGGATATTTTGCCCAGGCATCAACGGGCACCGCAGTTGCCACTTTTCAGAATGCGGCATCGGTTTACGGCATCAGCGAGGGAATACGCAGTGGTATTTTTATTGCTAAAGCCGGTAGTGCAGATACCCGTGCACTGATAGGAGAAATAAATCATACGGCAGCCGTCAATTCTGTGGGAGTGTATGGGCGTTCAGTACCCACGGGTTCAAACGGTATTGGTGTGCTGGGCGAAGGCAACAATTATGGTGTCTTTGCCAATGGTCCGTTGGGCGCCAGCGGAGCAAAATCTTTTGTGATTGACCATCCGTTAGATCCGGAGAATATGTATTTGAAACATTTCACCATTGAGTCGCCAGAGGTTTTAAACATGTACCGCGGTAATGTGATATTAAACCAACAAGGCGAAGCCACTATTCAACTGCCCGCCTACTTTTTGTCAATCAACAGAGATTTCTCTTACCTGCTTACGCCTGTTGGTTCGCCTGCCAACCTGTACGTCAAGCAGGAGATAGATGCAGAGGGCAAGTTCACTATTGCGGGTGGTAAAGCCGGTCAGAAGGTTTCATGGTATGTTTATGGTGTGCGAAATGACATATAT
Source organism: Chitinophagales bacterium (assembly GCA_025057415.1). Lineage (GTDB taxonomy): Bacteria > Bacteroidota > Bacteroidia > Chitinophagales > LD1 > Bog-950. Next base: position 4,572 of record JANWXI010000039.1, on the reverse strand, counting down.
CTGCGTCAATATCCGCATCAAACGGAAACTGAACCGCGCAAAAACGAGGATGAAAAAGGCAAATATTTGCGCCCCGATTTGTACGGACAACCTGCCGAAAAAGGTATATTTTACTACGGCAATCCGCACAACATTCCACCCCGCGAAGTATCATCGCCCGAATACAAGAGAGATCCGGAGCAGGAAAACAAAATTTACATTCCCGAATAACGGATGCGTTTTATTGTTGCGGAGCGCATTAAAGTGTATTACACGTACGCAACACACTTCAACTATTTTTGAAAATACATGGTGGGATTTGTGATTACTGCAGGTGGGCGGTCTCGTTTACTCTGGAAATTTCGATGCGAGCAGGTAGTTCATCTTTGAAGCACGCCATTCTCAATAAGGCAATTCATTTGCTTACAAACTACTCATGTTTATCAAACAACAACATTTATCGAGAGCATGATATGTTTCATGCAGCAACATCATCTGTATCTTTTACTTTAAATATTTTGATAGATATATAATAGAGTAGAGTGTTCACAGCCATGATTGCTGTGAACAGCCAGAAATAATCTGCGCCGGTGAAGCGGCTGAAGAAGCCGCCTTCGCGGATGTTGTTGTTGACCACAGCTACAAGTAGATTACCGATAAACACCGTCAGAAAAAACATTGCCATCACGGTACTGCGCAGGGAGCGTGGCGCGCGCGAAAAGGCGTATTCTAACCCGGTGATGGATACGAATACTTCTGCAACGGTAAGGATGAAGTAAGCCAACAGTTGCCAACCGATGTTGAGCTGCACCCCGCGGTCAATTTGTGTTTGTATCCATGCTATCAGGGTAAAAGTGACTACCATTAGTGCAAGTCCCCAGCCGAATTTGCGCAGGGCGGTCACGCGAATGCCGTATTTTTCCATAGCCGGATATACACCCCACGTGAAAACGGGAATAAGCGTGAGGATTAAAATCGGGTTTATCATCTGTATTTGCTCCTGCAACCAGGTGATACCCAAAAATTCAAGGTTCATTTTACCTGCCTGCAACACCCACTCACTCCCGCTCTGATCATACAAAGCCCAGAAAACCGGTATAAACGAAAATACCAGAATGACTTCCCAAATGGATTTGATGTTTTGCCAGAAAGTGCCGGAGCTTGCTTTGCGGTTATCGGCTGCTTTTTTGATTTTGTAATGTTTTGTTCCGGCAATGAAAATGATGAGCGATAACAACATCAATAGACCGGGCACGCCAAACGCCAGCGGCGCTCCGAAACGGCTCTCTTTGAGCGCGGGAGTTATGAGTGTAGAGAAAAAAGCCCCGAGGTTAATGCCGAAGTAAAAAATGTTATACAACCGCGGGATGGCAGGGTCGTTTTCGTTGTCGAACTGTTCGCCCACCATTACACTTACATTGGGCTTAACACCCCCTGCACCAATGGCAATCAGTACCAAGCCGGTAAAAAAAAGTTCATAATTGGTTTCAAATATTGCCAGGAAAGCATGGCCAATACAGTATATGATGCTCAGAATTAAGATGGTGTAGTATCGCCCGATAACGTAATCTGCCAGAAGGCCACCCAGCACCGACATTAAATACACCAGCGCCACAAAAAGGTGTGTTACCTCGTTACCGTGTGCATCGGCTTCCTGCTTAAGGGCAGGATTGTTGGTGGGATTAAAAAAATTACTTACTAAAAAAGTAGTGAGGATTGCCTTCATGCCATAGAAACTGAACCGCTCGGCCGTTTCGGTGGCTACTATGTAAGGCGCAGCTTTGGGAAATTTGGGCATAACAGAGAGTTAGTACAAACGAATGTTTCGGGTAAAAATATTACTACGCGCCAAAAAGCATGGCTGTTTTTGCTGGATGAGCAGAATGCCAGCAACATTACGCAACGTATCGAACGGGTGAACCTTTTTAACAGTAGACTCAAAAATTGTACAGCAGTACATCAGAAAATTCTAAAACTCATTATAAAATATGATGCAAGTAGTATCGTAACGTGTAAGAAATTTTTTCATTAGAAATGTTGCGGCTTCACTTTACAAATGCTGCAGCCCTTAGTTGCAATGTGATTTTATAATTTAAGTAACGCAGGGTTGTTGACTTAGATACATCCATGCGCGTGATGTTTCAGGATGCAGCTACGGGAGCGGTGAGAATATCGGCTATTTGCCATGAGGCGCTCATGAACAGGATTTTGGGGTTTGCGTTGCGTTCGATATGGTAGTGGAGTTGATTGAACAAAATTTGTATTTGTTCCAAGCTTTCTACATCCAGGCGGGCGGTGAATTTTGTTGCAAAATTCAGTTCCTCTCCGAAAAGTTTGGCTGATGAGCCGGTGGCGAGTATTGCCACACATTCCCGGATGAAGTAAAGGGCATACCGGATAAACACTTTCTGATTTTCGCGTCCGCTTGCCGAAAATTCATCTAACCAACGGGTTAATTCACTGAAACCTGTAGCCGTAGGTTTATGGCGCAGTTGGTAGCACAAAAGCAGCCATTGGCGCAGTACACGGTCGTTAGCGTTGTTTTTACCTTCACAAATCTGCAGCGCAGCACACAAGTTGCCTTCGGCTATACGGGCTATGCGAAGCGCCGCCTCGGCATCAGTTTCGTAGTGTTGCTGCAGGTATGCGCTGAGGTCCGGGTCGCTAATCGGGGGCACTTTAATAATTTGCACCCTGCTGAGGATTGTGGTGAGGATATTATCGGCATTCTCCGACACCAGAATGAAGTGCGTATAGGGTGGCGGCTCCTCCAGAATTTTCAGAAGAATGTTGCCCTCATTACCCAAGAACTCCGGCAGCCAGATGATTTGAATTTTATGGCTGCCTTCAAAGGTTTTGAGGTGTAACTGTTGAATAATTTGCCGGCACTCGCGGGCGGTAATGTTGCCTTGTTTATTTTCTGCCCGGATGATTTGCATCCAATCGGGATAAGTAAGATATGGATTTTCTGCAAGCGCATTCCGCCATTCGGTTATGTAGTCAGCGCTAATGGGCGGTGAGGTTTGTTTTTCGCTTTTTACCACCGGATATGTGAAATAACAATCGGGATGGATGAAACGCCCGTATTTGTGGCAAGAAGGACAGGCGCCGCAGGCACTATCGGCATTGCGGTTTTCGCAGTGAAGGTAACGAGCCAGCGCGATTGCCAGGGCGAGGTTGCCGCACCCTTCCGGTCCCAACAATAAGAGGGCATGGGGCAGCTTGCCGCTTTGTACCATGTTGACAAGCCCCTGTTTAATCTCTTGCTGCCCTATTACTTCATGCCACATCATAACGTTGAGTTGGTAAGTTGAAAAACCTCTTGTATGGCTACCGGCTTTGCATTGATTACCGGCTTAAGCAGATTAGAATAAATTTGTAACGAAGGCACGCGGTGAAAATAGATAATTGCCTCAGATGAGTGAAAAAAGCGCCGTAAGTTTTGCACATATTGTAAATCCGGTAAATGCACCGGAGGGCAGTGAATTGCACGTAGCACAGCCGGTAACGTTTAAAAGCATTTTGCGAGCGTTGCATTTTACAGAAAGCGATACGAGTGTAGCGCTCTATTGTATCGGATTTCCGGAAGATGAAGGGGTTGCTCCGCCGGAGTTTACCCGATTGCCGGTGTTGAGGCGTTCGGTGTTGGATGAGCGTAAATTTCAGGTGGCTAAGAAGTATCCGATATTGTATGATGTGCTGCAGGCAGTGTACGAGCACTCCGATGCGGAGTATCTTATCTATACGAATATGGACATAGCCCTCATGCCGTATTTTTATGATGCAGCCGCGATGATTATTAAACAGGAAGGGTGCGATGCGCTCGTTATAAACCGCCGCGGAATTTGGCGAACGTACTGTACCGCAGCACAACTGCCGCTGATGTACAGCGAGTACGGTATGCCGCATCCGGGTTTTGATTGTTTTATTTTTCATCGCTCATTGTTTCCGAAACTGATACTGGATAAAATTTGCCTGGGGGTTGCCTTTAGTGAGGTGACTATGATACACAACCTTATCGCTTTTGCACACAAATTGCATTTAGAAGACAAACGGCGCTTAACATTTCATATTGGCACCGAAGTAATGCCCCCTTTACCGCAGGAATATTACCGGTACAATCGTGCCATTTATGAGCAAATCATTTACCCGCAACTGCGGCCGTATTTACAGGTAGAGAAATTTCCGTATGCCATGCAGCCGTTTCTGCTGCGCATGGTTAAGTGGATGCTGAATCCTTCGTTTCGCACTCACGTGATGATGGAGTTGGAGGGAAAATCGCTCCTGAGAAGAATTAAATATGTGTTGGATAGTTGGCGTTTTTCGGTATTTGATAGGTGGTGATAGTTTGTTGTAACGCAACAGGTAAGAACGAGTGAAAAATTATACTGCACAGGCAGAGTAGTTGCATAATAAGTCAGCGTATTAGTTAGAGACGCAGATGTAAACACGCGAGTTTTTTTAAGTCATAGTTTTTGGATGTTTTGTTGTTATGAAGGCAGCGCGTGTAGTTTCATATTTTGTTGAGCTTCCCCTGTGAGTGCGTTATTAACTTGAAGGATAGCACCCTGCGCCCACGCCTGCGGCGCGGGC
>JANWXI010000038.1 GCA_025057415.1 Chitinophagales bacterium | reverse complement strand
ATAATAATACACTTGCTTATGGTATTGTTGTAACACCCGATTGTGATCTTGAAAATAAATCCTGCAGACAAATTCAGATTATCGAAGTAAGAAAACTTGATGATAACACACTGGGATTGAATAATGATATGAGAACGCAAATTAGAAAATATAGTCACCAATCATTGTTCAGCTTGCCTTCGATTTATACAGATAATGGTTTAACGGATTTTGTTGCTGTTTTAAAACACAAAATTATTGTCCATGAAAAGGATATAGATAACGGCCCTAGTTTTCCAAAATCATCCAGACGCTTTCAATATTCACACACTTACATATTGAATGCACAGGATGTAAAAATGAATCTTATATGTTCTATTGTAAATCCTTACAAGGCAGAATTTTTACAAAAACTACATACAAATAACAGCAGAGTTGGAATTCCTGATATTAAAGATCTCTTATGACAGACCTTTTAGAGAAGCACACACATTACTAAAAATTGTACTGGCTTAGATTTCATCTGACAGTTTGATTATAAATTTAATTTTTAAATTAAATTCCATAACACCATAAACTGTCAAAAATGAACACCGAAACAAAGCTAATCAAAACAAATGCCTTTCGTAGAAAATGTGTAATTCCATAGAAAATTTACAAAACGATTTAGATGAATGGATAGCGGCCTACAACGAAGAAAGATCCCACAGTGGAAAATATTGTTTTGGAAAAACTCCCACGCAAACCTTTAAAGATTCCCTATATTTGGCTAAAGAAAAGATGCTTGAAACAAAATTTACTAACCATCAAAAACACCACAACTGTCAGATTAAGTCTTAACTATTACACAAAATTCAACTTCTGTTCTTCGTATCAAGTTCAGTGCTTTATAACTGTTTTCTGCTTCGTATTCGCCACCTAAGCCAAGCCCCTAACCGCTATCATACTCATCCGCACCCGCACCCGGGTAATTATTTACTGCCCACAGCAATAACCCCACGGTCCGCCAGAGGCGGCTCACTCCGCGCCCACGCCCCACTTACTTTTTCTATCCCCCTGCCTTCTCCGCACCTCGTTACAAATACCATAATACACGCTCCGCGCACCACCTTACATCCCCCGAAAACAAAAAATCCGTCCGCTTGCAGCGAACGGATTTTCCCCCTCTCGGGTAGAGGTCGGAAGCGGATTTGAACCGCTGTAAAAGGTTTTGCAGACCTCTGCCTAACCTCTCGGCCATCCGACCATCGGACTGGCAAATTTAATAGCCAACAGCGAAAAGCAAAATCTCCCGGCGTGCTGGTTTACGCGCCACCTCGTCATCTAAGGTGGTATTTTAATTAATCATTACGCCAATCAAATCACAACGCAAGTGCAGGCAGATTTCAATCTGGTGATATTTAATGTATCCGGCGGCTCCTTATTTTCATTCATCGTTGTGTTTTTTATAGATAACTTTGTGCCGGCAGTAAAACCTTTTATCTGACTAAACGTCTTACTTTATCATGTGCTACTCGTTTTGTCGTTTACTGATTTGCGTTTTTCTCTCGCTCCCGGCAGTTTGTAGTGTTTTCGGCTCAACGCCGGGCGATAACTCCTCACGTATTGCCGGTGAGTTCATTGTTATGCTGCGCCCCGCACAAAACATAAACGAATTTTGCAAACAATTAGGCGAGCCGGTTTTTGCCAAACCTTTGTCTCCGCGCATGAATATCTGGCTCATCATGCGCAGCTCGCCCTCCGCGGGCGATGAGGCGTTTCTCACTTCCCTGTTGCGCAATGAGCGCGTGCTGCTCGCGCAGTTTAACCACCGCGTCACTCCCAGGCAACTCACGCCTTCTGATACGCGCTTCAACGATCAGTGGAACATGCTCAATACCGGACAACAGGGCGGTGTGCCCGGCGCTGATATTGACGCCACCGAGGCATGGGACATTAACCACGACAACGTAACCGCAAACGGTGACACGGTGGTGGTGGCCATCATTGACGGTAAATTTGACCTCGAACACGAAGACATAGCTTATTTCATCAATTACAACGAAACGCCCGGCAACGGTATTGACGATGACGGCAACGGCTATATTGACGATATCAGCGGGTGGGATGTGCCCAGTAATTCTGGCAACGTAAACTCACAGGGTTTCAGCGCTTATCACTCTACTCACTGCGCCGGTGTGGCGGGCGCTATTGGTAATAACAATAAAGGTGTTGCCGGTGTGTGCTGGGGAGCCAAAATCATGGCAATCAACTACGGCTCTACTGATGAAGCCAACGTAGTTGCCGCCTACGATTACGCCCGCGAAATGCGCCTTTTGTATAATACCACATTTGGCGCCAAGGGCGCCTTTGTTGTTGCCACCAACACTTCTTTCGGTATAGACGAAGGAAACCCCTCCGATTATCCTATATGGTGTGCCATGTACGACAGCATGGGCGCCGTGGGTATTCTCAGCGCAGGCGCCGCTCCTAACAACAACGCCAACATTGACGTAGTGCAGGATATCCCTACCGGCTGCCCAAGCCCCTGGCTCATCAGTGTAACGAACACTACGCGCATGGACACGCGCAATACAAACTCCGGCTACGGAAAAATAAGCATTGACATCGGTGCCCCCGGCACAGGCATCACTTCCACTGTGCCCCCGCCTCTTGTCTATCAAAGTTTATCGGGCACTTCTATGGCTACGCCGCACGTGGCAGGCGCTATCGCTGCCCTGTACGCCGCGGCATGCAAAGCGCTGATTGACTATGCATACGAGCGCCCCGACTCCGCAGCGCTGCTCATTCGCCATTACCTGCTCGCAGGCGCAGAGTGGAACTCCTCCCTCCACAACCTGACGAGCACCGGCGGGCGGCTCAACCTTTACCGCGCTGTAAAAAACCTCATGCTGTATAACTGCGATTCTTGCAACTTCAGCGTCAGCATTGATAAGTCGCCCATCACTTGCTACGGGGTTAACAATGGCGCCCTGGCGGCTGTGCCTTCCGGCGGAATTTTGAGCGATTACTCTTTCCTGTGGAGCAATGGCATGTCAACCGTTGAACTTATAAGTCAACCGCCGGGGTTTTATTGGGTCATGGTTAAAGATTCCGGCAACTGCCGCAGGTATGCCACCGCAGAGCTACATTACCCCGATAGCATCTCCATTCAGCAGGTAAATGTCACACCCGCCCTTCAGGGCAGCCCCGGCAGCATCTCCGTTGTAGCCAAGGCGGGCAACGACACGCTCCTCTACTCGCTGGATGGCACTAACTACCAAACCACTCCTGTGTTTTCCGTTCCCTCCAATGGCATCTATACGCTCTATATCAAAAGCCCCCTGGGGTGTATTGTTACCAGAAGCATCGTTGTTAGCGATATCGCCTCTGTGCCGGCTGCATACGACTTTGAGGTGTTTCCTAACCCCGCCGGTGAGGAGTTGATTGTGCGCTGCGAGTGTTTTGATGGTACTACACCTTTGTTTATCAGCGATGCGCAAGGCCGCACAGCGCTGTTGACAACGCCTGCACTCGCTGAGCATCGGGTTTCTGTAACGCACTTGCCTTGCGGTGTTTATTTCTGCCACATCGGCAACGCCACAAAGAAATTTGCCATCATTCGCTAACATTGCCGCATGCAATGGCGGTGGAGTGAAGTGCCTTACTGTGCTGAAAAAGCCGAATCGCTGCAGCGCGCCCTGCGCATTCATCCGGTGCTTTGCCAATTGCTCGTACAGCGCGGGGTTGAAACGTATGAAGATGCCCGCAAATTCTTCCGCCCCAACCTAAGCGACCTGCACCCGCCCTTCCTGATGAAGGACATGGACAAAGCCATTGCTCGCCTCGAAAAAGCCATCCACACAGGAGAAAAAATTTTAATATATGGCGATTATGACGTGGACGGCACTACCGCGGTCGCTATGGTGTATTCCTTTTTAAAAGAGATATATCCCCGCGTTGATTACTACGTACCGCACCGCTACACAGAGGGCTATGGCATCTCGAAAAAGGGAATTGACTTTGCCGCACAGGAGGGATTTTCGCTGATTATCGCACTGGACTGTGGCATCAAAGCTCATGATAAAATTGAATATGCCGCCTCAAAACATATTGATTTTATTATATGTGACCACCACCTGCCCGATGCTGTGCTGCCCAACGCTGTGGCTGTATTAGACCCTAAGCGAAGAGATTGCCCGTATCCGTTTAAAGAACTTAGCGGATGCGGCATCGGGTTTAAGCTCTTGCAGGCATACTGCGAAAAAAGCGGCTTGCCGTCTGATACCTGCTATCGTTATCTGGATTTGCTTTGCCTGAGTATAGGGGCAGATATCGTGCCCATCACCGGTGAAAACCGCATCCTCGCCAGGTATGGGTTAGATAAAATCAACACAAACCCTTCCCCGGGCATCAGGCGATTGTTAGAGGTGTCGGGCTTGGTACTGCCGCCGGACGCTGTCCCTCCGCAATCTGATAACCCGCCCGCCATACAGTTAAGAAAAAAATTGAATATAAATGACGTGGTGTTCATTTTGGCACCGCGTATCAATGCCGCCGGCCGCATAGACGATGCCCGGCATGCCGTAAAACTCCTTATAGGCGAAGCGCAGGATGCTGAAATGATTGAACGCGCCTATCAGTTAGAAAAGCTGAATTCAGAGCGCAAGGATTTAGACCGCGACATTACGGCACACGCCCTCTCTATCATTGAAAGCGATGAGCGCCTGATGAAGCAAAACACCACAGTGGTGTACCATCCATCCTGGCACAAGGGTGTGCTCGGTATTGTGGCTTCGCGGCTCACCGAAAATTATTACCGCCCCACTATTGTGCTTACCGAGGGTGAAGATGGGGTCCTTACCGGCTCTGCCCGCTCGGTGAAAAACTTCGATTTGTACGAAGCTATTTATGCCTGCCGCGAACACCTTATTCAATTTGGAGGCCACCAGTTTGCCGCGGGGCTCACGCTTCGAAAAGAAAAAATTGCTGACTTTTGTCTTGCGTTTGAAGAGGTGGTGAGCAGTCGCATCCAACCGGATCAGCTAATACCCGAGATTGAGGTTAATGCTGTAATTGAACCCGAAATCATCACCCCGGGCTTCTACAAAATCCTGAGCGAAATGGCGCCCTTCGGGCCCGGCAATATGAACCCAACCTTCATGAGCCGACAGATGCGCGATACCGGATGGAGCAAAATCGTAAAAGAAGAGCATTTGCGCCTTTCGCTGTGCAAAAACACCCCGGCGGCTTACACCGGCATCGCTTTCGGTATGGCAGCTAAGCTTCCGCTTCTGAAAAATGGTCCTGTGGATGTGGTATATCACGTGGAAGAAAACGAGTGGAACGGACGCGTGAGTATAGAGTGGGTTATCAAAGACCTGCGGGCTGCGATATAGAAAGTTTTACCATTGAATTTTATCCCTTTTATCTGTTGCCTGCCGCCTTTGGGTGCGGTTTAATCAGTGTAATGTGCAGTGTTTGTTACATTAGTTTTTTTTGCTATATTTTTGTTTTTTGCTTTCTTCTCCCGGGGGCCATACCGCTCCGTAGCCGATGTAACAATACACAGGGGCTCCGCTGCGGCATCTGATTATATATAAATATTTTTATATTTGTGTTTTTTTATATATATTTTTTCCTTTTTCCTCGCATTTTTGCTTGCTGTGTCATTCCGCATTGCTTTTACGGGGGCAGACGTTCCGGTCAGGTTGCCTGAAAGAAGAGCGCTTAAACAATTCATAAGCGAGAGTGTGCGGCGGCAGCTTGGGCAGGGGATAACGGGCTGCATCACGTATATCTTTTGCAGCGACACGTACTTGCTTTCGCTAAACAGGAATTTTTTGGGGCACGATGAATACACCGATATAATCACATTCCCGCTCACGCACACAGGCGACATTTTGGAAGCCGAAATATACATCAGCACCGATAGGGTTAAGGAAAATGCAGAGGTCTATGCAGGCCGGGAGCGGGGTTTAATGGCGCTGAAGGTGTTTGCGTCTGCATATTATATTGAGCTTCACCGAGTTATGTTTCACGGGGCGCTTCATCTTTTAGGGTACAATGATGATACCCCTGCGGCTGAACAAAAGATGCGAAGAGCAGAAAATCTATGGTTGAGGAAGTACGCAAGTTTTATCCAAAATCGTGAGTCAATCGGTTAAAACCCTTGTTTAAAAGTAGGCGTTTAACCGCTCCGATACAGCATTGTGTTTTTTACTACACATCAGGGGTGCAGTTGAATATCCTGATAAATAGTGTTTAAATATTACTTTTTGTTGACTGCAGGATCAATGGATGGTGTTTTGCTTGCTATAGTGATATAATTGCTCGCAGCATGCGTGATGGTTTGGAGGGTGTTGCCGGGTCTAATAAGCTTATTTAAACAAAAAGCCGTATGATGAACTGCCGGATTTCTGAGCTTCAACTGATTATGTGTGGATGGCAGGTAATATTAGTAGGAATTACGTGTTTATTCGGATGTTTTCCTTTCTGGTCGCGTGCCAAAAGGCACGCGACCAGAAAACATGCATATATATGCACAACTGTGCTTTTACTCGCCCGCGCCCTGCGACTCGGGGGCGGGGTTACTTGTGAAAGAGAAAGTTTGTATTGTAACCATGCATGATGCCCGCGGCGTTGGGCAAAATATTTGCTGTGTTGCCTATTTAGATTAGAGTAGTTTTAGAGGCGTACCCCCGAAACTTCCGCTTCAGAACACAGTCATTACACAGATTTTTGATACAAAAACTGCTTGTCTGGGCTGCTTCAGAAAAAGCAAGGGGGGGCCGAAGCGCTTGCCCGGGTGAGGGATGCGTAGGGCGCGAGCGAAGCGATGCGGCCGCGCCCGCACCGCTGAATACTTGCTGTGCGCGGGCGCGGCGGGAGCGGCAGCGTACCCCGTAGCAAGCCCGACCCCGCTGCTTTGCATCGCTTGGCAGCGGGGGCACCCCATCATCAAAATCAATAAATGTCCTGGTCTTGGTTTATTGCCCACGTTAATCTTTATTGCTTCCAGCGCCCTGTTTTGTTCCACATGGAACATTCAAAATGCATTGTGTGCTATTGTTCCACGTAGAACACTTTTGTGTTTCGGTATTTATAGTTATTTGTGGTGTTTTGGGCGTTTTTAGGATACTTAACTGTGCCTTTTCTTAATTTTGCGCTATGTTTCCAGAGTATGATGTTATTGTAGTTGGAGCCGGTCATGCCGGTTGTGAAGCTGCAGCTGCTGCCGCCAACTTAGGCAGCAGGGTGCTCCTGATTACCATGAACATGCAGGTGATTGGCCAAATGAGTTGCAACCCGGCTATGGGTGGCATTGCTAAAGGGCAAATTGTTCGCGAGATTGATGCCTTAGGGGGATACAGCGGTATAGTTAGCGACAGGAGCATGGTACAGTTTCGCATGCTTAATCGCAGCAAGGGACCGGCCATGTGGAGCCCGAGAACCCAAAACGATAGAATGTTGTTTGCAAGTGTGTGGAGAAACATGCTGGAAAACACTAAAAATGTGGATTTCTGGCAGGAAATGGTTAGTGGACTGTTGATTCGTGGGGATAAAGTGTGCGGTGTGCGTACATCCCTGGGGATAGAAATATATGCAAAATCTGTGGTTTTAACTAACGGAACTTTCCTGAACGGAATTATTCATATAGGTGAAAAGCAATTTGGTGGCGGGCGCGCCGGAGAATCGGCCGCAAAAGGCATTACCGAGCAGTTGGTGTCGCTTGGGTTTGAATCGGGTAGAATGAAAACGGGTACACCTCCCCGTGTGGATGGCCGCTCTCTTGATTACTCCAAAATGGAAGAACAGCCGGGTGACGAATCTCCGGGGCAATTTTCTTTCCTCAAGGGCACTTCACCTTTCAGTACTGATAATCCGGAATATTCACCCGATAGGCGCCAGCTTAGCTGTTACATCACCTACACGAATAAAGTTGTGCACGATATTCTGCGTACGGGATTCGATAAAAGCCCCATGTTTACTGGCCGTATCAAAGGTGTAGGGCCTCGCTATTGCCCGAGTATTGAAGATAAAATTGACCGGTTTGCCGAGCGTGACCGACATCAGATATTTGTAGAGCCGGAAGGATGGAATACGATAGAAATTTACGTAAACGGTTTTTCTACTTCTCTGCCCGAAGATGTGCAATACAAAGCCCTGCGCGAAATACCGGGTTTTGAAAATGTCAGGATGTTCCGGCCCGGCTATGCAATTGAATACGATTATTTCCCGCCTACTCAATTGGAACTATCTCTGCAAACGAAACTAATCAAGGGCTTGTTTTTTGCCGGCCAAATAAACGGTACAACGGGTTATGAGGAGGCGGCTTGCCAGGGCCTTATTGCCGGCATAAACGCACATCGTTTTGTACAAGATGAAGAACCACTCATACTAAAACGCTCCGATGCTTACATCGGGGTACTGATAGATGACCTCATCAATAAAGGAACCGAAGAGCCATACAGAATGTTTACCAGCCGAGCAGAGTACCGCATTTTGCTGCGCCAGGATAATGCAGACCTGCGCCTAACGGAAATCGGCTACCGCATCGGCTTAGCTACCGGGTCGCGCTATGAAGAATACCTATGTAAAAAGACCTCTGTAGAGGATATCAAAAACTTTTTCCGCACCACAAGTGTTGAGCCCGACCAAATAAACGGATATCTGAATACTATTGGCACAGCTCCGCTCAATCAAAAAACTAAACTTGATAAAATAATAAGCCGGCCACAAGTTACGTTAAGCGAACTGCGCACTGCGGTAGGATTTGTGGATGAATATCTAAAAAAATATACCGAAGAATACACCACCTGTGCAGAAATTGAACTAAAATATGAGAGTTATATTCTTAAAGAAAAAGACCTTGTTGAAAAAATGCAAAAGTTAGAAAATATACGTCTGGACCCTACTTTTGACTACCACTCTCTAAAGTCGCTGAGCACAGAAGCCAGAATTAAACTATCTAAAATAAAGCCCGCTTCCCTTGGCCAGGCAAGCCGTATCAGTGGCGTATCTCCGGCTGATATATCGGTATTACTTGTTCACATGGGAAGATAAATACATGAACATTGATTTTAATGAAAGACGATACGATATTGTGGTTAGCGCTCTTTGCTGCTTTTCTTGGTTCTTGTGCCACCGAAAGTGCCCCACTCGGAGGTAAACAAGATACTGAACCACCAAAGCTGATACGTGCCGAACCCCCTGATAAATCCATAAACTTTAGCAATAAAAACGTTACCTTATACTTTAATGAGTATTTGCAGACATCATTTTTCCCGAACACGAATGTTTCGCCCGAGTTGCCCGTAAAACCCGATATAAAAATTAAGGGTAAGAAACTGCTTATTTTGTTCAAATCAGAACTTCTACCCAATAAAACTTACACCATCAACTTTTTTGACGATGTGCGCGATTTAAATGAAGGCAATAAACTCAACAATTTCAGGTATGTTTTCTCAACAGGGAATTACATTGATTCGCTACGTATCAACGGCAGTGTATTTTATGCCGAAAGCGGTGAACCCGCTAAAGAAGTAATAGTTGGTCTTTATAGCACAAGCGAGGATAATTCTGTACTTTTCAAAAAACCTCTCTACTACACTAAAACTAATGATGCAGGGGCTTTTTCTATAGAGAATATCTCCGCAGGTGAATATGCTATTTATGCACTTAAAGATTTGAATACCAATTTATTATACGACCAACCTTCAGAACTGGTAGGATTTGTCAATAAAACATTAATATTAACCGACACAACACAACCTAACATATCTATCCCTCTTTTTCAGAGTGTTCCGTCTAATATCAAACTTATTTCATATAAAAACCCTCACTCAGGTCTTATCTCACTAAAATACAATATGCCCATCCAAAATCTGCGTGCTGAGTCACAGTTGTTTGAAAATGGGTACAAAATACACACAACTACAACTAAAGATAGTATAAATATTTGGTATTCAGATATTTACAAAAAAAACGCATCCATTCTTATCACTGTAAATGATACCTTAATAGATACCCTGACCCTGCAACTTAAATACATTCATCCTGATAGTACCATTACAATTAAAAACAATCCTCTATCGATTGTTATTGAAGAACAATCCAAAAAAGGGATAGACAAAATAACAAAGCAACAAATACCTCTGTACGAGCCAATTAAATTTATTTTAACAAGACCCGCACTTCACATTCACCGACCTTTAATAATCTCTGATGATAGTACTAAAAAATCCTTTACGGTATCATGCTCCATAGACGATAAAAACCCTCATATACTAATTCTTGACTTTATACGTAAGCCGGCTACTTCCTACACGATATATTTTCCCGACTCTGCTATCTCTGACATTTTCAATTTACACAATAAAGCACATACCTATAAAGTAATTACAAAAACCAAAGAACAATACGGAAACATTACGCTTAAAATTTCTAATGCAGATACCGGCAAAAAGTACATCATTCAACTCATAGACGGCAACAAACAAATCGTGTGGAAACAGTTTATGTACCAAACAACACAAGAGACCTTTCAGTTGAAAAATATGCCGGAGGGCGATTATTATGTACGGGTAATAGAAGACGAAAACGGCAACGGAGAATGGGATAACGGTAACATATATCTGAAAGCACAACCTGAAAAAATACACCACTTTAAAGAAAAAAATACCCTGAAAGGTGGTTGGGATATGGAAGTGGAAGTAAATCTGACAAACACAGCTAAATTAAAGATGCTCAAGTGATTTTATACACAATCCCTATAACCCATAAATAAAAGGAATTGAAATTCTGGAAAATTAACTACGGGTTATTAGCGCTGTGGATATGAGTAAAAAAAAAAGAACAAGGTATTGCACAAAAAGAAAATAACTTTTGGTAACAGGTAATACACACGAGGTGTTAATAGTTTACAGAGTAAATAGTAAAATTTAATGAGAATATACACAGTATGTGAGTATGTAAAGTAACATACAGTACTGGAAAAAATGATGTAAACAAAACAAAACGGCAGGCGTGGATATCATTCAAAAAAAGTGATGAATCGTAAAAGGAGAAAAGCCAGGTAAAAAACGCGATATGTGAAGGGAAAAAATATAAGCATTATATAAACCGGAAAATAACACAAATGAACAATCTAATTAACATACGGTTTACTATGCGACAATATTTAGTTTACAATAGACAGGGCAAGATACGTTGTGTGTATGGTGGTGAACTATAATAAATTTAGTTGATTTGTGATGAATTATTGAAAGAAAAAAGGAAAATATGCAGCCGTACAGTACCCCATATACATCATTTATACAAACAATTCCACAACTGAACAATGAGTACGAATGCGATATTTTTTTGCGTGATTATCTGAAAGTTTACCTGCCGGAAGAAGTATTAAATGAAATAGAGGAAGATTTATACAATTTCGGAAATAGGGTAGTGGAGGAATTACCAACGTGGGCAAGAGATGCCGAAGTAAATAAACCTTGCTTGACACATTACGATGCATGGGGAAACCGCATAGATGAGATTAAGGTATCTGAAGGATGGAAAAAATTAGAAAGAGTAGCGGCTGAGGAGGGTTTGGTTGCGATTGGCTATGAAAGAAAATACAGACAGCACTCACGGCTTTATCAGTTTGTAAAACTGTATTTATACACTGCTTCATCGGCTATATACACATGCCCCCTTGCTATGACCGATGGAGCCGCCCGGCTCATTGAAGTACACGGAGACGATTACTTACATCGGGAAGTGTACCCGCGTCTTACAGATAGGGACCCGCGGCGGTTTATAACCAGCGGGCAATGGATGACAGAGAGAACAGGGGGTTCAGATGTATCGCGCTCCATGACTATTGCCATAGAGGAGCGAGGCGAGTACAGATTGTACGGGCATAAATGGTTTACATCTGCGATAACGGCCGATGTGGCGTTTACGTTAGCTTCTACCGAACAACCGGCGCCCGGTGAGCGCGCCCGGTTGTCGTTGTTTTATCTCCCGATTCGCAATAAAGAGGGTAAACTCAATAACATAGAGGTAGAAGCGCTCAAGGATAAACTCGGCACACGCGCTCTCCCCACCGCACAATTGCGACTATGCGGCGCGCGCGCACGTATGGTAGGGCAAAAAGGAAAAGGTGTAAAAACCATATCCACATTATTCAACATTACGAGAATATACAATACGATAAGCGCTGTATCATATATGCGCCGTGCTTATGCCCTCAGCGCGGCGTATGCGGGCGTGCGGGAGGCATTCGGTAAAACAATTACCTCACACCCCTTGCATAGGCAAACCATTCGCACTATGGAAATTGCCTACCAAAGCAATGCCTTGCTCGCGTTTCTACTGGCGCGTTTACTTGGGAGAGAAGAATGTAAAACGGCTACAGAAAACGAAAAAGCGCTGCTGCGTTTTCTCACACCGGTAGCAAAATTATACACCGCCCGCCAGGCCATACGCTATGCCTCAGAACATATTGAATCTTTCGGTGGAATAGGATATCTGGAAGACAGCGGTATTCCCGTGATGCTTCGCGATGTACAGGTGTTGAGTATATGGGAAGGCACCACCAACGTGCTCGCACTGGACATGCTCCGCGCTGCACAAAAAGAAAACGGCATGGAGGCATTCCGGCAATATGTATATCATCAGTTATCACAAAGCGCAAGTGAACCAATGTACCTATACAAGGAAAAAATCCGCCAAAAGGCAGATGCACTTTTTGCATTTCTGGATAAAAAACGCGATGTGCAGGAAGCTGAAAAATATGCTCGTGACCTTGCTTTCTACATTGCAGAGCTAACCATTGCTCTCCAGTGGCTGGAATTTATAGAACGGCTGCAAAACCCACGAGCAACGTATATGGCTGCGCTCAACTATTGGCTCAAAACCACACTCAACGAACAACTGCTGGATACGGCAGACGACATTGCCTGAAAAAGAAAACAAATATTTATGCTGAAGAAGATGCTATTTATTATAAGACACACAAGCAAACGAGCAGATTGCGATATGTATCGCGAAATTTACTTTTGCCACGAATGAACGGAGAAATATTTCGCAAGAAAAACGCAGCGCGCCTGGCGGTGCTGGTTGATCCGGATAAATGCACCGGGGCGCATACGCGTACATTATTGGAAATATCGTTGTCCTGCCGCGTTGACTATTTTTTTGTAGGCGGAAGTTTAATTACCGGAAATACATTTGATGACACAGTTACACAACTCAAGCAGCAAAAAGAAGCGCCCGTAATTCTTTTTCCCGGCAGCCATTACCAGCTCAGCGCCCAGGCAGATGCACTGTTGATGCTGAGTTTGGTTTCAGGCAGAAATGCAGAGTACCTGATAGGGCAACACGTTACCGCCGCGCCGCGAATCCGACAAATGAAATTACCTGTAATCCCCACCGGATATATACTGATTGACGGAGGCAACACTCCCGCTACGGCATATATTACCCAAACACTCCCCATACCACGCGATAAGCCGGATATAGCTGCAGCCACCGCACTCGCGGCAGAGATGTTGGGTATGCAGGTAATTTATCTGGAGGCGGGTAGCGGAGCGCGGGCGACCGTTAGCGCAGAAATGATACAAGCCGTAAAAGAGCAGGTGCAGTTGCCCGTAATAGTAGGTGGAGGCATCCGCACTCCCGAAGATGCCGAGCGAATAAGCGCTGCCGGAGCGGACGTAATTGTGGTGGGTAATGTATTGGAGAAAAACCCGGAAACGCTGCTGGAGATTTCTTTAGCTGTACATCAAAGCAATTGAGATGAGGGGTGTAGTGGTAAAGTCAACCGGCAGCTGGTATGATGTAAAGACAGAAAACGGAGAAGTGGTGAAGTGCCGCATCCGCGGCGTGTTTCGTATAGACGATACAAAAGAAAAGTATTCAAACCCTGTGGCAGTTGGCGACCTCGTAGAAATATTGAACGAGGGCGGTCCGGACGGATGGGTTATAAGCGCTATTGAGCCGCGTCACAACTACATCGTGCGCTCTTCGCCCCGTCACCGCGGAGCACGACAGATACTTGCTGCCAACATTGACCAATGTGTGCTCATCGTAACATTAATACAACCACGCACCTCTACCGGTTTCATAGACCGCTTTCTGCTTACTGCTGAAGCGTACCACATCCCCACCATCATCGTATTCAACAAAACTGACCTGCTGGATGAAAAAAATATGTATAAACTGGAGAGTATTGCGCAAATCTACCGCCAGATAGGGTACCGCGTGTTGTTTGTTTCAGCTTTAAAGAAATTGGGTATGAGCGAATTTGTGGAAGCGCTTCGAAACAAAATTACATTACTGG
Source organism: Chitinophagales bacterium (assembly GCA_025057415.1). GTDB lineage: Bacteria > Bacteroidota > Bacteroidia > Chitinophagales > LD1 > Bog-950. Next base: position 12,853 of record JANWXI010000038.1, on the reverse strand, counting down.
CGGGCCATTCGGGTGTGGGCAAGTCAACTTTAATGAACACTATACAACCACACCTGCACCTTCGCACACAGGAGGTATCGCGCATCACGGGAAAGGGCATGCACACTACCACGTTTGCCGAAATGCACTTTTTGGATTTTGGCGGCAGTGTAATTGATGCCCCGGGGATTCGAGAATTTGGCATCACCGATTTTAAACCCGAAGAAATATCTCATTACTATATAGAAATGCGAGAAGTGTTGCAAGGGTGTAAGTTCAACAACTGCCTGCATGAGAATGAGCCGGAGTGTGCCGTAAAGAAAGCGTATTTAGCGGGTAAGATTTCAGAAGAGCGGTACACAAACTATCTGAATATATTACAGGATTACCGCGCCAACTATCGCCACTGGGAATAAATTCCTACATCGCGCGCAGCAAATGTTACTATATTGGCAGCCACAGCAACAGATAAAAATTATGCGTGTGGTGATTCAGCGCGTGGCGAGCGCATCTGTAACCATAGAGGGGCGCGTACATTCCTCCATCGGCAGGGGCCTGCTTGTACTGGCAGGTTTTGAAGGGTCAGACACGCAAGAGGATTTACAGTGGATGAGCGCCAAACTCGTAAACCTGCGCATCTTCAGAGACGACAACGGGCTGATGAATCTGTCGGTAAAAGATATTAACGGTGAAGTGATGGTGGTATCGCAATTTACCCTGCACGCATCAACAAAAAAAGGAAACCGTCCGTCTTTTATCCGCGCTGCAAAACCCGAAATCGCCATTCCGCTATATGAAAAATTTGTGCAGACAGTAGCGCGCGACCTGGGTAAAAACGTAAGCACAGGCGAATTTGGCGCTGACATGAAAATATCGTTACTGAACGATGGCCCCGTAACCATTTACATGGACACCAAAAACAAAGAATAACGAATGGTAAAAAATTATCATATTAAAAACGTACAGGTTGTAAACGAAGGCAAGATTTTCAGCAGCGATGTTTTGTTTCGCAAAAGGCGTATAGAGCGAATAGACCCCGCGTTTGATGTAAAATTCAAAGCGGAAGAAATAAACGGTGAGGGGCTTTTTCTCATCCCCGGCATCATTGACGACCAGGTGCACTTTCGCGAACCGGGACTTATACACAAAGCCACCATTTATACCGAAGCCAAAGCGGCGGTAGCCGGCGGGGTAACTTCCTACATGGAAATGCCAAATGTAGTGCCGCCCACCCTTACGATTGAGCTGCTGGAGGAAAAATACGCCATAGCGCAACAGCGTTCACTTGCCAACTATTCCTTTTACATGGGCACGGGTCATCACAACCTGGACGAAATATTGAAAGTGGATAAGACCCGGGTGTGTGGCATAAAGATTTTTATGGGCAGCAGCACGGGCGATTTACTTGTGGATGACCCCGGAGTACTGGAGAAAGTTTTTTGCAGGCGAAACGACCTCCTCATCGCCACGCATTGCGAAGACGACCGGCTGGTGAAGCAGCGTTTGGCACAGTATCAGGCGAAATACGGAGAAGACATTCCGTGGGAATGCCATGCAGAAATTCGCAATGAAGAGGTGTGCATCAACTCATCGCGTTATGCTATTGAGCTGGCGACAAAATGCAACGGACGCCTGCACATACTGCACATCACCACAGCCGAGGAACTATCGCTTTTCACCAACAGCATTCCGCTTGAGCAGAAAAAGATTACCAGCGAAGTTTGCGTACACCACCTGTGGTTTGATAAAAGCGACTACGCCCGCCTGGGCGCTAAAATAAAGTGCAACCCCGCCATCAAAGAGGCGCGGCACAAACAAGCATTGCTGGAGGCGGTGTGCAACGACACCATTGACGTAATTGCCACCGACCACGCGCCCCATACACTGGAAGAAAAAAACAATAAATACGCTAAGGCGCCTGCGGGTTTACCGCTTATTCAACATCCGCTGCTCGTAATGCTGGAGTTTTACCATCAGGGCAAAATATCCCTTGAGAAAATCGTGGAAAAAATGTGTCACCACCCCGCGGTGTGTTTTCAGGTGGCAGAGCGCGGTTACCTGCGCGAAGGATACTATGCCGATGCCGTAATAGTGGACATACACAAGCACACGCGCATCGGTGACGAGGGCACCGTGTTGTACAAATGCGGCTGGAGCCCGTTTGAGGGGCACACGTTTACCGGCAGTGTGGTGGGTACTTTTGTTGGCGGACACCTGGCATATTATCGCGGCGTGTTTGACGAAAGCATAAAAGGCGAGCGCCTGATGTTTAACCGATGATGGCATCACGCCTTCACATATTATTGGTAGAGCCGTTCTTCACGGGTTCGCATCGCGCATGGGCAGAGGGCTACCGGAAACACAGCCGGCACAATGTACAAATACTTTCGCTGCCCGGCTATCATTGGAAATGGCGTATGCACGGCGGAGCAGTCACTCTCGCGGGTAAGGCATTGCAAACAAATCGCCCTGATGTGGCGCTTGCCACAGATATGTTGGACCTGGCACTCTTCAAAGCGCTTACTTACCCGGCATGGGGCAAGGTGCCTATGGCAGTTTACTTCCACGAAAACCAACTCACCTATCCCTGGTCCCCTGCCGATAAGGATGTGGCGCTTCAGCGCGATAATCACTATGCGTTTATCAACTATACAGCAGCGCTGGCGGCAGACCGCGTTTTTTTCAACTCGCGGTATCACCATGATAGTTTCCTGGAGGAGCTGCCCCGATTCTTGAACCAATTCCCGGACCATCAAAACATCGAAACCATACAAGCGATACGCGCAAAAAGCGCTGTATTGCCGCTGGGTTTAGACCTGAAAACGTTTGACCCCTTCATTTTACCACCCGAGCAAAAAGGCAAATTGCGCGAACGCGCCGTAATATTGTGGAACCACCGCTGGGAGTACGACAAAAACCCCGAGGCGTTTTTCAATGCACTGATGGAGATAGCAGAGCGCGGGATAGATTTTCGGTTGATTGTGCTTGGAGAGCAAAAAGAGAGAAGACCGGCGGTGTTTGACGTAGCGCGCGAAAAGCTCGCAGACAAAATTCTTCATTTCGGGTATGTGGAAAGCAGAGAAGAATATGCGCGCTGGGTGTGCCGTGCAGATATATTGCCCGTAACCTCATACCAGGATTTCTTTGGCAGCAGCGTAGTAGAGGCCATGTATTGCAATGTAGTGCCCTTTTTGCCCAGGCGTCTGGCTTACCCCGAACACATCCCCGAAACGCTGCACCGGACGTTTTTCTATGACGAAGAAGATTTTGTAAACAAACTGCAGCGGAGGATATGGGATGTAAAATACCTGCGCATCATGAACACCCAACCATACGCAGCGCGCTACGACTGGAGCAACATGGCAAGCCACTACGACCGTGCGCTTGAAGAATTATGCGCCAAATAATTTAGTTTGCTGCAATGTCACGCAAGCGCCATCAGACACAAACACAAGAAACCCGCTCTCTGAAACGCGCCTATGCGCTGTTGGCGCTGTGTTGTGTTGTATTGTATGGCATTACCCTTTTTAACTACTATGGTCTGGACGATTACCTCGTAACATTCCCGCACGAGCAGGTGCGAAAGGGCATTGGCGGCCTGTATGAAATATTTACCACCAATTATGTTGACGATGAAAAATACAAACTTGACTATCGCCCGCTTGCCAAAGCGAGCTTTGCCATAGAGTATGAATTGTTTGGCTGGAACCCACACATTAGTCATTTTGTTAATGTGATTATATATACAGCCGCCTGTTTGGCGCTGTTGCATGTACTGTTGCGCATTTTCGGGCGCGAAAATTTATTCTGGGTGTACGCCGGCGTATTGCTTTATGCGGCGCATCCGGTGCATACAGAGGTGGTGGCGAGCTTAAAAAACCGCGAAGAACTGTTTGTGATGATTTTCGGCATTGCCGCGCTGTACTGTATGCTGCAATATCAGGAGCAGGGGCACTATAAATATTTGATATGCGGCATGTTTTTCTACCTGCTGGCGCTGCTCTCCAAAATAAGTGCCTTGCCTTTTGTGGCGTCTGTGCCCTTATTGCTGTACTATTACAATCAGGAGCGCGGTAAATATCGCCCCTGGCATAAACCGGCGTTGGTTTTGGGGACCATGCTGGCACTAACAGCCGCATACTACGCGGTGGTTATTTCTTCATTACCCGGATTTACACGTCCTTACGATTATGTTGAAACCCCCATCCCGTATCTTCAAAGTATATCGGAAAAACTGGGCGTTGCCGGCTTGTCGCTTTGGTGGTATGTGCGGCTGTTGTTCGTTCCTTATCCGTTGAGTTTTTATTACGGCATTGACTATGTGCCCGTGGTACCACTCACACATCCCCTGGCATTGATTGGCTGGGGCATTCACGTTGCGGTGTTTACCGGTATTTTGTGGTTCCGGAAACGAAGACGCATAGTTAGTTTACTGCTCGCGTGGTATTTGGTTCAAATTGCCATGTACGCAAACGTGGTGTTGCCGCTGGCAGGTATAGTGGCAGAGCGGGTTTTACTGATTGCCTCTGCACCCGCCATGTTATTGGCAGCGTACGGCATTGTACATGGGCTCGGACAGGCAAAGTTGTTACAAAACAATAAGGGCTTTCTCCGGCAAATCAGTTTACCTGTAATCGTAATCGGGATGGTGTTTTTACTGTATGCAGGCATTACCATACGCAGAAACTTTGACTGGAAAGACACCCTTTCGCTTTTCAGAGCAGACATTGGCCACTTGCATAATTCAGCCCGCGCCAATTTTATGATAGCCAAAGAAATACGAAGGTTGTACCGCACAGATGAAAACCTCACAAAAGAAAAGCTGGAGCAGGCAAGCCGGGAAGCCATAAAGTATTACCGGCGGGCGATAGAAATTTATCCTAACTTTGCACAGGCGCTGGAGGCGCTGGGCACCATCTATCTCACCGAGAAAAACAACATCAGCGCAGCGGTAGGTCTTTTCATGCGCGCCTACAATGCCGACACCACAATGTGGCGCTCTGCGTACAACGTAGGGCGGTACTATCAGCTACAAAAAAATAACGATAGCGCTTTGGTTTGGTTCATGCGCGCCATTCAGGCGCGTCCGCAATACCTTAAGGCGCTCGTAGAAGCCGCTAAGTTGTACTACGTTTCCGGTCACAAAAAAACAGCCCTGTCGCTCAACGATACCATCCTGAAATACTACCCCTCATCTTTTGTACCCTATTACAACCTGGGCATGTATTATCTGCTCGAGAAAGATACCGCGCGGGCAGTACAGTATTTTGAAGAAGACATCGCGCGCGGTGAACCGGAAAAATTTCCATATACTTTTTTGATGCGCTACTATTTAAAACAGCGCGATACGATGAACGCAGTGCGCGTCAGAAATACTGCCGCCACTAACGAGCGTCTGCGCAATGAGCAGAAACACACCGTTGAGGATGATTAGCGCACGCATTGCGGAAGACCGGCATATACAGTACAATATACCGCACTGCTGAGACCAACTTACGCCCTCAGCCAAACAAGCCCTGACCTTACGGATTAAACAATCGCGGTGGTGATTATATTAGCCGGGTATTAAATTTTCTTGTTATGCAGGATTTAGGAGTTGGTTCCCGGGTGGCACATCCGAAATTCGGACGCGGAGTGATTGTGGACATGGATGCCGAGTACTACACGATATGGTTTCGCGAAAGCAACGGCACGCGCGGCATAGCGCGTAATTACGATGGATTGCAAATCCTCGAAGCCACACCGGCCGATTATGTACCTTTATCGTTAGACGACATCAAACGCGCTGTGGGCGAATTGCTTGACGAGCGGTCAGATATTTCCGAACTCGTATCGCTGGGCAATAAGTGGAATAACGGCAAACTCATCCTGCAACCCGCAGACCCACAATTGCAAGCCAAAGAAGTACCTCTAGAAACTTTCTTTCACAAAATCGTTATGCTGCGCGACCGCCTGCGCGTCATGGAACAGAAAATCAACGCACATCCGAAACTCACCGAAGAAGAAAAAGTTGAACTCCAGCAATACATAACCCGCATATACGGGTCGCTTACAACATTTAACGTGTTGTTTAAATACAGCGAAGACCAATTTAAAGGCGCTGGAGAAAAATAAATGCTGCGCAGCAGTAGGGAAGGGCAAATGCAACGAAGTTCATACTATATTTCATCTCTCAAAAAACCCCATTATGAAATCAAAATGTATTTTCATCATTACTGTTTTTTTACCCGTTATATTATTTGCACAGTCATTGCCGCCCAAGCAGCCCTACCCGTTCAACATTAAACAACTGCATTGCGGGCACAGCTTGACAGACCCGCTTTTTCACCCCTGGCCCGGTCCGTACAACGAACTATTGGCCGACTCCAACAACCTACCCTCCGGCGCCTCGGCTTGGGGCACCCTCACCGGACCTGCCACGCTGCCCGGTGCATGGATGCGCTTTCACTGGGATACTACCCTGAGCTGGTGCGGCAACGAACCAACCGTTGATTGTTACGAAGCCAACATGCGACCCCGCCACGATATTGACAAATGGCAACTCCTCGTCATTACCGAAAACATGGAAGGACCCCTTGTGCTCAACGCTCATCAGTCGCGCGAACACTTATCTTTATTCGTAAACAACAGTTGGCAACACGGCAACAACGGCAACGGAGCCCCCACCCTCCTGTGGACCAACTGGGGCGGCTTAGACGGCTCTTCTTATTTTCTCAGCGGCCACGGCGTTTCACCTGCCACCAATGGCTCCGCTACGGGCTGGCGCCAGTTGCTCGATAGTTTAGAAAAGGGCTGGCACGCCATGCAGGACTACGCCAATGCCAACCGCCCTGCCGGATGCCCTCCCGTTTACATCATCCCCGGCAACCGCATGATGGCGCGTTTCTATGATGATGTGCAGCAGGGAATTGTGCCGGGCATCACACACGTCAACCAAATCTTCACCGATGGCGTTCACCTCAACCACCTAGGCGCATACATGGTCACCATGATACACTACGCATGTATCTTCAACAAAAATCCGATGGGGCTTTCAAACACGCTGGGCGCCACAAGCGTACCCCCCGCTTTTGCTCAATACGTGCAACAAATGGTCTGGAACGTAGTAACCAACTACCCGCGCAGCGGCGTGCAAGCCGGCGCCATCACCGGGCAGCACAGTAGCCACACACAGCCCGCCGCAACCATCTACCCCAATCCGGCAAACGATTACGTGCACATCGTAACCCCGCATCAAGAGCCACTTCCCGTAACCCTCTGCAACGCACTCGGGCAAATCGTAAAAACCGCCCAAGCGCCTGCCGCTATCCCCTTACACGATTTGCGCAATGGCATCTACCTGCTTCGCGTTGGGCAAGAAGTGCAAAAACTTGTAAAAGAATAATAATACGTCTTACCCCGCCCGCCGGGCATCGCTACTTTGAAATTACACACCGCATTGCACACTATATCTCAGTATGTTGTTTTTTGGGGGTGCCCCCGCTGCCAAGCGATGCAAGACAGCGGGGTCGGGCTTGCTACGGGGTACGCTGCCGCTCCCGTGCTCCACTGCGTTACGCACCGCTCACTCCGTTCGCGCCCTACGCATCCCTCACCCTACTGCATAGACCCGTTATCCCTTTTGCGCGCCCCTCGCCTTTGCTAGTACCGCGTTCCCTGATAAATTTGCGCGATACCCTACGGAGAAACACCCGCAATGCTCTCTTACTTGGCAAAAAACTTTTACCGCCTTTACAACAAATTCATCTTTTGGTATCAGTTCAGAATACGCAAAAACCGACAACCACTGAAAGAAATGCTTGAGCGCGCCGGCAAACGCTCCTGGTTAGATGTAGGCGCATCCCTCAGCAGGCACGAAGGATTTCACTACACCGACATTATCCCCGAAAACGAAGTGCCCGAAACGTTGCGCGACCGTTACACCTGCTGGAACGCCACCTTACCCCCCACCGATGCACAAAAAACCCGGCTCGGCACCTTTGATTTAATACGCATGCAACACGTCTTTGAACATTTCACCCCCGAAGACGGCATCAAGGTTCTGCGCCACTGTTATGACTTGCTAAACCCGGGCGGGTACTTATTGATTACCGTACCCGACCTGAAAAAATTTGTATGGCGATACTGCCTGCACGCCCTGGATGACGATTGGAAATTTGCCACCTGGGCACATACCCGTATCCAGGCAGGCGCTCCCCAGAGCTTCTACTTCTCGGTATTCACGCACAGCGTGCCGCACCAAAGCCATCAGTGGTGCTATGATCGCAGCGGGCTTGAGTATCAGATACGCAGGAGTATTCAACCGTACTCCATAGAATTTCTTTCACCGTTTCACAAACTTGCCAGCATACCCTTTACACACAACCGCCCATTGGAAGATTTGTGTGTTTTAATCCGTAAGCCATGACAAGCAAACCGCTATTTTCTGTACTGATTGCCAACTATAACAACGGTGAGTTCCTTCGCGATGCTATCCAAAGCATAGAGCAGCAGACCTACCGCAACTGGGAAATTGTACTGGTGGACGATGGATCAAATGACAACAGTAAAGACATTCTGACGCAATACTCCAAACACGACAAAATCAAAGTTTATTACAATGATAGAAATTACGGATGCGGTTATAAAAAAAGGCGGTGTGTGGAATTGGCTGAGGGCGAAATAGCCGGGTTTCTGGATGCTGACGATGCACTCACTCCTGATGCGCTGGAAAAAATGGTAAAGGCACACAGTGCTCATACAAATGCGTCCCTCGTATATTCAAAGACCATGGTTTGCGACATTCATTTGAATATCCTTGATCGTTCAAATTATCAAAAACCACTCTCACCGGGCAAAACATATCTCGAAAGCCCCGTGAGCATTGTGTCGCACTTTGTAACGTTTAAAGTAGATTACTACAAACGAACCCCGGGCATAAACCCCAACTACCTGCGCGCTGTGGACCAGGATTTGTACTTTAAACTTGAGGAGGTGGGCGATTTGGTATTTATTGACGAATGGTTGTATATGTACAGGCAGAAACCCAACTCCATTTCACAAAAAGGCAACCGCATGAAAGCGCGCACATGGGAATTTATAGCCCGCCTGGACGCTTGCCGCCGCAGAGGACTTAACCCCGAAAACGTTATTGCACCGCTTATGGACGATGCATTGGCAATACACGAATTCTATCAGAAATCCAGCGACTATCGCCTGGGCAACTCATTACTCTTGCCTGTTCGTATGGTAAAGAAATTTCTGGGCGCCTATAATAACCGTTCATGAAATTTTCAATAGTACTTCCTACATACAACAGGGCTGATATGATAAGCACGGCCATTCAGAGCGTGCTGAACCAAACGTACGACAAATGGGAGCTAATAATCATGGACGATGGAAGTACAGATAACACCCACGAAATAGTCAGTAAATATCTTCACGACAACCGCATCCAATATATCTATCAACAAAACACCGAAAGAAGCACAGCGCGCAACAACGGCATCAAAAGGGCAACAGGCGATTACGTGTGTTTTTTAGACAGCGATGACTACTATACTCCCGACCGCTTGATGGCGCTCGCCCACTCCATTCCACCCGACATGCCTGTAGCCATGTACTATACCGGTGCACTAATTCAACAAGAGGGAAAAGTTTTTAAGCAACCCATGTACCCCTACAAATCCGGCAATGTATTTGACCACCTCATTACTTATGCCATTAGCACCCAACAAGCATGTATTCATCGCAGCATTTTTCAGACACACACCTTTCATCCGAAAATCAACATCGGTGAAGACATGGAATTGTGGCTTCGAATTGCAACCCAATTTCCGGTTGTGTGTTTTGATGACCAGTTTACCATCGTCATCGTTAGTCACGGTAACCGATCTATCGCTTCAAAAAACAATGCGGCTTTGCGTGCTATCAAAACAATGGAGTATATCCAAAAACACTCGCCCGCACGCCATCATATCAGCCCCGGCGTTTTGAGAGCGCGCATCAGCGGCTACTGGTTTCAATCAGCTTGCCATTTAATTACTGCCGGCAAACGTTTGCGCGCAGCAGCCCACCTGCTGAAGGCGCTCGTGTACGCCCCCTTCGATAAGCAGGCAAAATACAGAATACACGTATTCCTAAAGCTATTACTGCCATTTTATCCTTCAGAAAAACTTATTTCGCTGGTAACATTTAACACTTCAAGCGCAAGTTGATTATGCCGCAACGCAAAAAAGTTCTCTACGTAGTACCTGAAATGTCAGTAGGGGGCGCGCAAAGGTTAATCGTTGATGTTTGCAAAGAACTTCAGAAAGGCGATGAGTATGAGCCCTTTCTGGCGGTGCTGCATGACGAGCCAAATCCTTATGCAAAAGAGCTGGAAGCGGTAAAAGTTATTCAGTTTGATATACCCAAACACATCAGCATATTCGACCCGAAGAAAGAATACCTACGCCCCCTGTCAGCGTTTGTCGAAGCGGAGGCGCCCCACATCATACACTCGCACATTTATTTTTCTGATTTAATTATCAACCAACTGCCATACAAAAATGCTGCATTTTTTAGCCACATACACGGCATCACAACCCAATACGACAAGTCCTACATCCGGCAACTCCCGCTTAAGCAAAGAATAATCGCGCTTGCAGAGCGCCGGTACATGCTGCGGCAATACCGGAAAAAAGGAACAGTTTTTTTGACCGTGTCAAACTTTTTTGTAGAGTATTTGCGCCGTGTTTTACCTGAATTGGCGCATCGTGTCAATCTGTTGCAAAACAGTATATGGGTTAATAAAATCCCTCCGCGCGAATCTGTCGCCCCGCCAGAAATGTGGAAAATCGTTTCGGTAGGACGCCTTGAAGCAGTAAAGGGATACGACCTGGCGATAGAGGCATGTGCATTCCTGAAACAAGCCGAAATTCAATTTCATTTAGACATATACGGAGACGGAAGCCAACGTAACCAATTACAGGATATAATAAACCGGCATCAACTGAGTAATCTAGTAAACATACACCCCTTTACACCCAACGTACATACCGTGTATCGCAACTACCATTTATACATACACACGGCACACAGCGAGTCGTTTGGGCTTACCATTCTGGAGGCCATGGCCGCCGGGTTACCTGTAATTTGCACAGATGGGGGCGGCAACAGAGACATCGTGCAACACGGTATAAACGGTTTTATGGTAACTGACCGAACCCCCTCGGCGCTGGCGGATAAAATTTTGCAATTGGTGCGCGACCCCGTTTGCTATATGCGGTTTTGCGAAGCAGCACGAAATACTGCTAAAAATTTTGACTTCCCGAACTACATCAACCACCTTAAATCATATTATAAAAAATTTACATAAAACGTATGGCGTTTATCAGCAAATACGATACACCTGCTTGGAAAAAACGCCTGATGGGCGCTGTGGACTACGTAAAATACAATTGGATCAGGCCTGTAGTAGCCGAAGTGCTGTATTATGGCTACTATCAGTTTACCTTTCCCCGCATACATAAAACAGTGGACGGTAAACCGCTAAAGCCGGGCATCTCGGTGTACATTCCCATGAAAGACGAGGACACGTTTTTGACAACCTGCCTGGAAAGTTTATTAGATATAGTGGACCAATATATATTGATTGACAACGGCTCTACCGACAATACGCTTAAAATACTCCACGAGTTTAAAGATAAATATGGCGATAAGAAAGACATCGTAATATTGCATTTGCCCGATAAATTGTTGGTTGAAATTGTCCAGATAGCGCTTACATACGTTAAGCACCACTGGGTATTAAAGTGGGACGGAGACATGGTAGCAGTAACCGAAGGAGACCAAAACCTCATCACATTAAGAAAAAAAATTATACATCAAACCCGCCCCGTAGCGTACACACTGCCGCGTATGAATCTATGCGGTGATTTTTTTCATGTACCCAAAAACTTCAGCGTCATAGACGCGGGCGAACCCTTTTTGCGCACCTTCAACAATGCCTTTCGTTTTTTTGAGGACGGAGGCCGCGTGGAGCACGCCATCATCCCGAAGTACTATCGCCTCACCCGGGTAAACTACATCTGCAGCGTACACCTCTCCAAAATACGCCCCCTGTTGCGACTCATTTACCGCGAAATGTACCTCGACTGGCGGGAGGTGATGAACCGCTCCACAGAGCGCGACAAGAAGCGCTTTGCTGACTTTGAAGTTTGGAAAAATGCATGGAAACTGCACAACTTCGGTACCACCGATGAGCGAAAACTGAAATTCCGCGTAGGGCGCCTCTTTGCCACGATGTCTGTGAAAAACACGCACTCCGGGTTTCGTTTGCCTACAGTACTGCAAGAATTGGTAGCGCAGCGAAAACACAAATTTGAAATAGAGTACCGCGATGGTGCCCCCTACCGCATGGTAGAAATTGACGATGTATCCATGCAATCTTACCAACCCGACAGCGATGACCTTGCCTGGGAGCCCTCTGAGAGCCGCTACTACAGCGATAAGCAGCGTTTCGGCTTCACCGATTTGTATCAGTGAAAACCATTGCTGTTAAACAAAGCTACACCCAATTTTACGAAAAGAGCGAATTTATCTCCCAATCACCAATCGTTCCGTCATCCGCAAATTCGCATCGTTCACCTCTATCTGATATACACCTGCTGCCATACCGGCAAGCGGCAACACATTGTCGCCTTTGCGCAGTTGTGTTTTGTACACCACCTCGCCTATTGCGTTCACCAGGCGCATATCAGCGCGCTCTATGCCCTGCAGCTCAACATGTAACTCTGCCCCGCTGTTCGGATTCGGATATACACGAATAGCCGCAGGCACAGCAGCCGTTTGAGGGATGCCCGTGATGGCACTTGCCGTGATGATTACATTTTGCGTTTTCACCTCTGTGCAT
>JANWXI010000037.1 GCA_025057415.1 Chitinophagales bacterium | reverse complement strand
CTAAAGCGAGCGGAAAAGTGTTACGCTTGTTTGCAGAAGAAGGTATTTATCGAGAATATAGATATAGTTGTTTTATCACCAATCTCACCTTGCCTCCTCAATTCGTTTGGGAAAGCTACCGGATGAGAGCAGATGCTGAAAACCGTATGAAAGAACTCAAATATGACTTTGGGGTAGGCAGTTTTAACGTAAAGGATTTCTATGCTACGGAAGCAGCGCTAAACTTCGTGATGATGGCATATAACTTCATCAGTTTATTCCGTCAGGTAGTGCTGAAAACAAAAGTTCATCAACAAATGAAAACCCTCCGATATAAGGTTTTTGGCATAGGAGGGTATATCATAAAAAATGGCAATCAACGAATCCTAAAATTATCTTTAGCCATGAAGAGGCGAGAGTGGTTTACAGGGCTTTGGATGAGTACCAATAACATGAATTCCCCACCTATCTTCAGTTTCTAATGACAATTTTGGGTTCAATGAAATTTGTGCAAGTATGCAATAAACATAAAACGAGGGGAAGAGTTTAACAACTACCAGAATTAAAACCTCTCAGACAAACGCGCGTACGGCTCACTTGCCATAAAGCACGGTGGTTTCGAGTACACGGCTCACGAGAGAGTCAAACAATGCTTTACCGTCGGTATTGCCAAGTATAGTTTCGGCTGCGCGCTCAGGATGCGGCATCATGCCGAATACGTTTCGGGTGGTGTTGGTGATACCTGCGATATTATCAATAGAGCCGTTGGGGTTGGCTTCGGGTGTAATGTCGCCATACTCATCGCAGTATTTAAACAGTATCTGGTCGTTTTCGTATAGTGTACGGAGGGTTTCTGCATCACAATAGTACCGCCCATCGCCATGAGCGATGGGTATTTTGAGCACCGCCTGCGGATTGATTTTGCAAGTGAGGCGCGAATTGCGGGTTTGAGGTTTCAGGTAAACGTTTTTGCACACATACTTCATGTTATTGTTGCGGAGTAAAGCGCCCGGCAGCAGGTGGCTTTCACAAAGTATCTGAAATCCGTTACACACGCCAAATACTTTGCCACCCTCGCGGGCAAAGCGGATAACGGCTTCCATAACGGGCGAAAAACGGGCAATGGCTCCGGTACGCAGATAGTCGCCATAGCTGAAGCCCCCGGGAAGGATGATGCAGTCATCTGTCGTAAAATCGTCCAGGGATGTCTCTTTGTGCCATACATAGCGCGCCTCGCAACCCATCACGCGGGTGACAACGTGGTACATGTCGCGGTCGCAATTGGAACCCGGGAAAACAACGATGCCAAATTTCATATTCAATTTTATTTTTATGTTTTATGTCGGGCAACGGATGCAGGCAAAACCGCATGTATCACAGCTCTCCTTATGCGGTGAACGCCCGCCACTGCAACGCTGCCACGAGCAAAAGTAACATAATGAACATCACCTCGGCTATCCAAAGGCGTTTGATTTGCGTAAAATACATCGCCCATACCACCGCCGTGAAAAGCGCCAGGGCGGCAAAGTGAGTACTTACCGCTGTTGCCTGCAGCGGGTAGCCGGCTGCGATAAACAAACAAAATAAGCCGAGTATAGAAACAAACTTGCGCACCTGAATAACCGATGAAAAAAGTATGCCGGGTAAAGAAGCGGCAGCAACGAAAGTGGCAGCCACCAGCGCTGCCAGTCCAAAGCGGCTGGCAGGCGGAAAATAAATAAGCGAAAGTACTCCGCGCGGATACAGTACGGGCGCTTGCCATTCGGCTATGTAATAAATCACAAACATTATGTAGAAAGGGGTGAGCAGTCCCAGTAGCACAACTATCCATTCGCGGAGTACCACCGGGCGTAGGGTAGCCAGCGCAGCGTACAGAAATGGTATGAGCACAAGGTATGGTGTATAAAAACATATAGCCAATCCGATAAGTAAACCTGCATCGTACAAAGCCCCGTTCATTTTTTCTTTTTTGATGAGACCAAAAACGTTGTTGATGGCTGGTATGATAAGCAGCAGACCCAGCGATGCCGGGCTGAGGAGCATATTTTCGGGTAAAAAGGCAGAGAGTGTAATGTACAGCGCGCCGGGCAAGTAGTTTTTGCGGGCTGATATTTTGTGCTCGTTGACCAGGGCATTTACCCAAATTGCCTGTACCATGTGTAACAACATTCCTGCTGCGATGAGCCATGTATTGTTTTGGCTGAGGATGTTCCACAGGAGTTGTGTGAGGGGCTCGGCAGGTGAGCCCGGTGTACCAAAGGCAGTGGGTTTAATAAACGGCAGAATGCGCAGCGCTGCGAGCAGGGGCAGGTACAGCAACACAACCAGCGGATTGTTGGATTTGAACAGCGAGAGCATCTACCGGAGTGCGAATAAAGATAAAAAGGCATTACGCTGCGGATGCGGCGGGTACTATTATATTCGCCCCCGATGAGTAAAGAGCAAAGCCAACAACTGTTTCAGGAAATCATTTCTCACTGCAAAGAATACGGGTTTATATTCCCCAGCAGCGAAATATACGATGGTTTGAGCGCGGTGTATGACTATGGCCCCTACGGTGCAGAGTTGAAAAAAAACATTCAGGATTACTGGTGGCGCGCCATGGTGCAACTGCACGAAAACATTGTGGGCATTGATGCAGCCATTTTTATGCACCCCAAAACATGGAAAGCGAGCGGGCACGTGGATGCCTTTATGGACCCTTTGATTGACAACAAGGACTCCAAAAAGCGCTACCGTGCCGATGTGTTGATAGAGGATGCGCTAGCCAAAATGGAAGAAAAGATTGAGAAAGAAGTAGAGAAAGGGCAAAAAAAGTTTGGCGATGCATTTGACCGCGACAAATTTCTGGCGACAAATCCGAATGTACTACGCATTAAGGAAAAAATTAATGCATATCAGGAGCGGTTTAAGAAGGCGCTTGACGAGAACAACTTAGCCGAGCTGAAACAAATTATTGTGGATTTGGAGATTGCCTGTGAGGTATCGGGCAGTAAAAACTGGACAGATGTGCGCCAATTTAACCTGATGTTCAGCACTGAGGTGGGCAGTGTGGCAGATGAGGCGAGCACCATTTACCTGCGGCCAGAGACCGCCCAGGGTATTTTTGTAAACTTTCTGCAGGTACAGCGAACGGCGCGTCAGAAAATTCCGTTTGGGATTGCGCAGGTGGGCAAGGCCTTTCGCAACGAGATAGTAGCGCGGCAGTTCATTTTTCGCACGCGCGAGTTTGAGCAAATGGAGATGCAGTTTTTTGTGCGCCCCGGTACGGAGATGGAGTGGTATGAATACTGGAAGCAAGAGCGCATGAAATGGCACCGCTCGCTGGGTTTCAGCCCTGAGCGGCTGCAGTATTTTGACCACATCAAGTTGGCTCATTACGCCAATGCTGCCGTAGATATTCAGTATCAGTTTCCGTTTGGTTTTAAGGAGATAGAAGGCATACACAGCCGCACCGATTACGACCTGAAAAATCATCAGGAGCTATCGGGTAAAAAACTGCAGTACTTTGACCCCGATACCAACGAGAGTTACATTCCGTATGTAGTGGAGACCTCAGTGGGGCTGAACAGAACTTTTCTGGCGGTGATTTGCAACGCTTACCGGACAGAGCTTTTAGACGATGGCAGCGAGCGTGTGGTGCTTTCGCTGCCGCCTTTTTTGGCGCCGGTACAAATAGCTGTATTCCCGCTGGTGAAAAAGGATGGTTTGCCCGAAAAGGCGAAGGAGATATTCAGCGAGCTGCGGTGGGATTTGAGGGTGTTTTATGAAGAGAAAGACAGCATAGGCAAGCGATACCGCCGCCAGGATGCTATCGGCACTCCGTATTGTATTACGATTGACCACCAAACACTAACCGATAATACCGTTACCCTTCGCGACCGCGATACGATGAAACAGGAGCGCATATCTATAGACCGACTGAAGACAATAGTGGCTGATAAAGTGGACTGGAAAAAAGGATTGCAATAGTGATTTAAACGACAATAACGCTGGTTTTGTGCAGCTACAACACTGGCAAGCAGTGAGATGAAGTTGTTTTTTTACGTGCAAGGTAAAGGGGCATGTGCCATGATTAAGCCGGCGGGGTTTTGAATTGAAGATTTACTGCCGGGGTGGTGTATCGCTGCTGAGCGCCCGCCTGCGGCGGGCGCTCAGCAGTAAGATTAGACGGCAAGCCGTGCTATGCTACATTGCCCGGTGGCGTTTGAGTGCTCCGGCGGGTGAGGGATGCGAAGGGCGCGACCATCGGGAGCGGTGCGTAACGCAGTGGAGCACGGGAGCGAAGCGCACCCCGTAGCAAGCCCGACCCCGCTGCCTTGCATCGCTTGGCAGCGGGGGCACCCCCAAAAGAATATCGTGTGTGTAAAAAATGTCCCGATTTGTGTTTTGGCGGTGCAGCGCGATTGTGATTAACGCAGGATGGTGATGCTTCCTTTGAAGGTTTTCAGCACGGTGCCGTCTATCATTGTAATTTTCATGACGTAAACGAGCACTTGCGGGTCGAGGGTTGCGCCTTTGTAGGTGCCGTCCCAACGGAAGTATGGGTTGCCGTTTGCATCGAATACTTTTTCGCCCCAGCGGTCGAATATCATGAGGTCAAATTTTTTGATGGCGGCTAAGTTACCGTAGAGCTGGAAGTAGTCGTTGTTTCCGTCACCATTGGGAGAGAAAGCGTTGGGTGTAAAGATTTCGTGGTTGACGTTTACGGTTACGGAGACGGTATCTTTGGCGGTGCAACCGTTGGTATCGGTGGCTACTACGGTATATACGGTGCTGTGTGCCGGCTGAATGGTTACCTGTGCGCAAGTGGCGCAGGGGAAGCCGTAAGAGGGAGACCATTCGTAGGTTGTAAGCGGGCTACCGGTGCTCACGGCTTGCAGGTTAACGTACTCACCGAGGGTGATAGCACCGCCGCCGCTTGCCGTTACGCTAAATGAGTTTGTATTGATGAGCGTAAAGGAAGTATCAAACTTGCAGCCATTTGCATCGGTAACGGTGAGGTAATACACACCGGCGGGGATTTGACTAAGGTCTTCGGTAGTTGCGCCGTTGCTCCACAGGTAAGTGTATGGCGGTGTACCGAGAGTGATGGTTACATCAATGCTGCCTTTATCGTTTGCGCATGCAAGGTCTTCTGTAACAGCACTGCCTTGCATGGGGGGCAGTGTGTTGACCTGAGCGCTTGCCGTAGCAGTGCAGCCCTTCTGGTCAGTAACGGTAAGTTGATATACTCCGGCAGATAGTTGAGAGATGTTTTGGGTGATTTGTTGCGTGTTCCACACATAGGTGTAGCCGGGCGAGCCGCCGCTGACGGTCGTTTGCACGCTTCCGGTGTTGGCGCCATGGCAGGCGATGTGTGTCACGTTGGTTTGAATGTGGATGGGTGACGGTTCACTCAGGTTGATGGTAGGCAGGGTGGCGGTGCATCCTTTGCTATCGCTGACAGTGAGAGCGTAAGTACCTGCAGCTACGTTTTGGAGCTTTGCGCCTGTTGCTCCTGTGCTCCATTGGTACAGATAGCCCGGTGAACCGCCGCTTGCGGTGGCGAGTATGCTACCGTTATTACCTCCATGGCAATCGGGTGGCGTGGTCGTAATGTTGATTTGCATGGCGGCAGGTTGCACCAGTGTGATTGAAGCGTTGGCGCTACAGCCATTTACATCTGATACGGCTACATGATAAACCCCGGCTGCTGCGTTCTGAACGTCTTCTACATAACCGGTTACGGCACCGCTCCACGTGTACGAGTAATTGGGTGTGCCGCCGCTTACTGTAAGGTCAATGGAACCGTTTGCTGTTCCATGGCAGGTTGGGTCTGTTTTATTAACCTGGATATTGAGGGGTTGCGGCTGTGTGATAGTCCAGGATGCGGATGCCGAACAGTTGTTTGCATCGTGCATCACTACAGAGTAAACACCGGCGGGAAGGTTAGAGGCGTCTTCGGTGTTGCCGCCGCTGTTCCACAAATAGATGTAAGGTGCAGTACCGCCGCTGTAAGTTACGTTGATTTGTCCGTTATGGCTGCCGTAGCAGGTGGCATCAGTTTTTTGACCTGTGATGACAAGTGGTGCAGGTTGAGTTATTACAGCCGAGGCAGATTGCTGACATCCGTTTTGGTCTGTTACGGTGAGCGAATAGTTGCCTGCAGTGAGGTTGCTGATTTGTGGCGCTGTGTGGTTGTTGCTCCACAGGTAAGTGTAAGCTCCGGCGCCTCCTGTTACATTTGCGATGATAGCTCCACTGTTCCCACCATGACAGCTTACGGGAGTGGTTGTGAGGGTTACAGCGAGAGGGTCGGGCTGCGTAATGATTACAGGTATGCTCACGGCACATGAGTGCATGTCGTTGACGGTTAACTGATAAGTACCTGCGCTCAGTTGTGAGCGGTCTTCGGTGGTAGCCCCATCATTCCAGCTAAATGTGAATGGCATAGTGCCGCCTTGCGTGGTTATGTTGATAGCTCCGTTGTTTCCACCGTGGCAACTCACGTGGGTCTGGCTTGCAATTACAACAGATAACGTGTTGGGTTGTGTAACAGTAACGGAAGTTTGCGCGGTGCAGTTGTTTTGGTCTGTCACGGTAACCTGGTATTGTCCTGCCGGGATGTTTTGAAGGTCTTCGGTAGTGGCTTGATTACTCCACAGGAAGGTGTATCCCGGTGTGGCTCCGCTTACGGTAAGGTTAATTTGGCCATCGGTGCCACCGTTGCAGCTTACATCGATGTGTTGTACTGAAAGTTGGTAGGCGCCCGGTTGGCTGATGTTGAAAGATTGATGAGCGGTGCATTGATGAGCATCGGTAACCGTAACCGCGTAAACGCCGGCACCGACCTGGTTGAGGTCTTCGGCAGTATTACCGTTGCTCCACCCGTAGGTGTAAGCGCCGGTGCCGCCGGATACCGTGAGGTTAATGCTGCCGGTTTGCTGCCCGTGGCAAAGTACATTTACAACATTAGCTGCTATGCTTAAGGGAGCCGGTTGATTAACCTGAACAGCCGCAGAAGCGGTGCATGCGTTTGCGTCTGTTACGCTCACTGAGTAAATACCGGCGGGAACATTTGCCAGCGAGGTTGTTGTAACATTGCTGCTCCAGAGGTATTGGTAACCTGGTGTGCCACCGTTTACGTGACATGAGACCGTGCCATTACTTGCTCCGTTGCACAGTGCATCGGTTTTGGAGAGGTTTACAGTAAGCGGAGCGTTAGGTTGCGACACGGCAAAGCTTGCAGTAACACTGCATCCGTTGTAATCGGTTACACTCACCGTGTAATTTCCTGCAGTAAGATTGCTGCGATGAGGAGTAGATGCATTGTCGTTCCACAGATATGTATAGGGAGAAGTACCGCCTGAAGTGAGCGTTTGGATTTCTCCGTTGCTGCCGCCATGGCAGGAAACGTTTGTAGTTTGAGAAGCGGAAATTTGCAACACGGCAGCGGGTTGTGTTACAGTGGCAACGGCTGCAGTGGTACAGTTGTTGGCGTCGGTAACAGTTAAAGTGTAATTACCTGCCGCGAGGTTGTTGCGGTTTGCCGTCACAACTCCATCGTTCCATAAGTATGAGTATGGTGAGGTGCCGCCTGTAACGCTGGCTGCGATACTGCCGGTGGCGTTACCGTGGCATAACACAGCAGAAGGCGTGAGGACAACCTGCAGGGCTGCAGCAGGTTGAGTAACAGTAGCGGAGGTTGAGTTTGTACATCCGTTGGCATCTGTTACAGTTACTGTGTAGTTACCTGCAGCGATTTGGGTGCGGTGTTGAGAGGTGGCTCCGTCATTCCACAGGTAAGCATAGTTAGTTACTCCGCCGCTTACACTCACCTGAATAGCGCCTGTATTTTGATTGTGGCAGTTTACGTGTGTCACTGTATTCGTAACTACCAGCGGGGCGGGTTGAGAGAGGGTGGATTGAGCAGAGGCAGTGCAGCCGTTGGCATCAGAAACGGTAACACTATATGCACCCGCAGTTAAGTTGGTACGGTTAGCAGTAGTGGCGCCATCGTTCCACTGATAATTGTAAGCAGGTGTGCCGCCGTTGGTTGTTGTGGCGATAGACCCGTTGCTGCCGCCATGGCAGGATACGTTTGTGGTGCCCGCAATGCTAACCGCAAGAGCAGCCGCAGGTTGCGTTACTGTAGCTGAAGCAGCAAACGTACAGTTGTGATTATCGGTAACGGTTAGCGTATATACTCCGGCTGCTAAATTTGTGCGCTGATGAGCGGTGTTCCCATCGTGCCACAGATAGGCATAGGGGGCTGTGCCGCCGCTGACATACGATTGCACGCTGCCCGAATTACCTCCGTAGCACAACACCGGTGAAGGGGTCAACACCACATGGAGCGGAGAGGATGGTTGTGAAACAAGCGCTGCGATACTAGCAGAACAAGCGTGGTTGTCTGTGACCGTTAGTGTGTAATTCCCGGCAGAGATGTTTGTGCGATTTTGGGTAGTTGCGCCATCATTCCATGCAAAAGAGTAAGGAGCGGAACCTCCGCTAACCTGTACTTGCACCGAGCCGGTGGACTGGTTATGACAGCCGACGTGTTGTACACTGTGTGTCACACTCAGCGGGGCTGGTTGCGTGATGTTGGCCGACCATGCTGCCGTGCAGTTATTGGCATCTGTTACGGTTACATGATAAGCTCCGGCAGGAAGGTTAGCAATGTCTTGAGTGGTGGCAGCATTGTTCCATACATATTGGTAAGCGCCGGCGCCTCCCTGCACGGTTATATCAATAGCTCCTGTTTGAGCGCCGTTACATAACACCTGGGTTACATTTCCTGTAATCACAATGGGCGATGGTTGTGTTATTTGTACATGGGCTGAGACGGTGCAGTTGTTTGCATCTGTAACGGTTATGTTGTAAACACCGGCAGGAATGTTTTGCAGTTGCTGGCTATTGATGCCATTTCCCCATTGGAAGGTGTAAGGAGTTACACCGCCTGTTACCGCAATCTGAACCGCACCGTTTTGTGCTCCGGCGCAGGTGACGTGTGTGAGCGAGGCGTTGATTTGCAACAAATCGGGTTGATGAATGGTGGCAGCGTGAAGTGCAGTACATTGGTTTGCATCCGTTACCGTAAGGGTATATACGCCTGCTGACAGGCCTTGTATATTTTGTGTAGTAGCGCCATGGCTCCAGTTGTAAGTGTAGCCGCCGGCGCCTCCGCTTACGATAGTTTGTATTTGTCCGTTATGGCCGCCGTGACAACTCACGTTTTGCTGTGTGCTTTGAATAGTTACAGGCGCAGGTTGAGAAAGTGAAACAGAAGCTGTGGCGGTGCAGGTGTTAGCATCTGTTACGGTTACTGCGTAATTGCCTGCGCTCAAGCCGCTGCGATGAGCGGTAGTGGCGCCATCGTTCCACAAAAAGCTATAAGCGGCAGTGTTGTGTGTTACGGTTGATTGAATGGCTCCGTTGTTACCGCCGTGGCAGGTAATATGTGTGGGAGTCAAGCTCACACTCATAGGTTGAGCCGGTTGCGCGATGTTAGCAGTAAGTGTAGCAGTACATTGATTTGCATCGGTTACTGTAAGTTGATAATTACCGGCAATGAGGTTATTGCGGTTGGGGGTAGAAGTGCCGTCATTCCATAAGTATGTGTAAGGGGCTGTGCCACCCGAAGTGGTTGTTTGTACAGCGCCATTGTTGCCGCCGTGGCAAGAAACTGCAGTGATATGTGAAGCGCTCACAACCAAAGTGGCGGCAGGTTGGGTGACTGTTGTAGTGGCTGCTGCCGTGCAGTTCTTATGGTCGGTAACCGTTACGGTATAGTTTCCTGCTGCGATGTTGTTGCGATGTAGTGTGGAGACACCATCGTTCCACAGATATGTATATGGCGGTGTGCCACCTGTGATATTACCGGTGATACTACCGGTGGTGTTGCCGTGGCATAATACGGCTGTAGGAGTTAGTGAAACTTGTAAAGCCGCTGCGGGTTGTGTAATGATGGCATTGGTAGTAGTAGTACAACCATGAGCATCTGTTACAGTGAGGGTGTAATTTCCGGCAGGAATGTTACTGCGATTTTGTGCAGTAGCTCCATCGTTCCATAAATAGGTGTATGCAGCCACTCCGCCAGACACATTTACTGTAATTGTACCCGTATGTTGCCCGAAACAGTTGACGTGTGTTACGGTGTTGCTTGCAGTGAGTTGCGCAGGTTGAGTTATGCCTGCCTGTGCTGTGGCAGTACATCCGTTGGCATCGGTAACCGTAAGCGCATACGTGCCGGCAGTTGCACTTGTGAGATTAGCTGTTTGAGCGCCACCTGTCCAAATATAAGTGTATGGGGTAGTGCCACCGCTCACCTGGCTAACGATGCTTCCTGTATTTGCCCCGTTACACAGCACATTTGTAACAAGGAGCGTATCAACCAACAGAGGGGCTGCGGGTTGTTGTACAATGGCAGATGCCGATGCGGTGCAACCGTTTTGGTCTGTAACGGTTACAAAATAAGTGCCGCCAATGATGTTATTGCGGTCTTCGGTAGTAGCGCCATCGCTCCACAAGTAAGTATAGGCGGGAATTCCACCCGTTGCGTTTATTTGTATGCTTCCGTTGTTATCGCCATAGCAGGCAAGGGTAGATGCCGAGGTAACGGTTACGTTTAGCGCGGTTGCGGGTTGTGACACGGTAATGGATGCTGTAGCGGTACATCCGTTTACATCGGTGGTGGTTACCGTGTAAGAGCCGGCGCTTACCAACGAGCGGTTGCCGCTGGTGTTTCCATCGTTCCAGAGATATGCGTAAGGAGATGTGCCACCGGTTGTGTTCACGGTAATACTTCCGTTGTTACCGCCAAAGCATGAAACATGCGTTGCGCTCAACGTAGTACTCAGCGGGGCAGGTTGTGTGATAGTGGCAGAAGCAGTTGCGGTACAAGATTTATTATCGGTAACGGTTACCGTGTAAGCCCCGGGAGTAAGGTTAGTGCGATTTTGTGAGGTGATACCTCCGCCCCAGTTGTAGGTGTACGGGCTGTTTCCGCCTGTTACGGTCAGTTGAATAGCTCCGTTATTACCGCCGTGGCAGCTTACGTGGGTAATATTCATCATCGGATGCAACGGGTTAGGTTGATGAACAGAGATAGAAGCGGTAGCTGTACAGTTGTTCGCATCTGTTACCGTAACATTGTAAGTGTTAGCGGTAAGCGAACTGATGTTTGCGGTAGTAGCGCCCGTACTCCACAAGTAGCTGTATGCAGGGGTAGCGCCGCTTACGTTTAGCTGTATGACTCCGTTGTTTCCGCCATGACACGATACTACCGTGGTGTTGTGTGTGATAACCAAAGGAGTGGGTTGCGTAATTGCAGTAGTGAAAGTTGCCGAACAGTTGTTAGCATCTGTCACGGTGAGTGTGTATTGCCCCGGACCAAGAGAGGTGCGGTTTTGGGTAGTGATGCCTCCTCCCCAGTTGTAATTATAAGGCGCTGTGCCGTTTGATACAGAAATTGTAATAGAGCCATTGTTGGCATTGTGACAAGTTACGTGATTAACCGCCGGTGTGATAACCGGACGAGGATGTATGGTAACGGTTTTTTTAACGGTATCAGTACAGAAGCCGCGGTAAACAATGTGAGTTACAATGTATGTTCCCGGGTTTGCATAAGTGTAAGCCGGGCTGGGCATGTTAGAAGTATCCCCGTTGCCGAAACTCCAGAAATGAGCCGTAAGGTTGTTTGAGCCGGTGTGGGTGAACACCATGTTTGCCGAGGGGGCGCAAGGGTTGCCGCTGAAGTTGAAGTTGGCATTTGTGTTATTTCCAGATAATCCTACGGTAACCGATGCCGAAGCCGAACAGTTGTTAGCATCTGTGACGGTTACTGAAACTGGCCCCGGAGGCAAACCGTTGATGGTTTGTGAATTTGCCCCACCGTTGCTCCAGGTGTAGGTGTAGGGAGCGGTGCCGGTGTTGTTGGTTACGGCTGTGGCGGTGCCGGTAGGGTTGAGGCATACACTCGTGCCACTGTTCATCGTAACGGTGAGGGCAGAGGGTTGTGTAATGGTGGTAGTAGCCGTAGCGGTACAGTTGTTGTTATCAGTAACGGTAATTGTGTAAGCGCCCGTACCAAGCCCGCTGCGGTTGGGCGTGGTGACCCCGTCATTCCACAAATATGATAGAGAGCCGGTGCCACCGCCGGCAACAGTGGTGATGGTGCCGTTACTACCGCCGTGGCAGCTCACATTGGTTTTTGTGAGAGAAAGTGTAATAGCGCCCGGTTGATTTACGGCTACGGAACCGCTTGCAGTGCATCCTTGCTGGTCAGATACGGTAACCTGATAGTTGCCTGCCGGTAGTGCGGTACGGTCTTCGGTGGTTATGCCTCCGCCCCAGTTGTACGAATAAGGTGAAGTGCCCCCGCTAACAGTCAGGTTAATGCTACCGGTGCTTGCGCCATGGCAAAGTACATGCGTCACCTGGAAAGAAAGTGAGACAGAAGCGGCGGGCTGTGTTACAGTTGCTGAGGCGCTTGCGGTGCATCCGTTTTGGTCAGTTGCCGTAAGCGTGAATGTACCGGCACTTAATCCTGAAATGCTGGATGAAATACTACCGTTGTTCCAATGATATGTATAGGGGGATGTACCACCTGATACATTTGCGGTAACGTTGCCATTCGTTCCACCTAAACAGGAAACCGGCGTGGCTGACAAATTGATGCTGACAGGTGCTGCCGGCTGAGTGATGGTAGTGGAATTTACGAGCGTACAACCCGCGGCATCTGTAATGGTGACCGTGTAAGTACCGGCGGTAAGGTTGGTGCGGTTTTGGGTTGTGATACCTCCGCCCCAGTTGAATGAATATGGTGAAGTGCCTCCGCTTACATTTATTTGTATAGAGCCGTTATTTCCGCCGTAGCAACTGACCTGTGTGGTTGTTTTGGTGACTGCCAAAGGCGCTGCGGGCTGGGTAATGGTGGTGGTTGAGACAGCCGAGCAACCCACGTTGTCGGTTACGGTCACTGAATACACACCGGCTGCAAGTCCTGTGCGGTCTTCGGTGGTGATACCTCCGCCCCAGTTATAGCTGAGCGGTGGATTTGCGCTCGTAGCAGTAATATCAATAGCGCCTGTGTTTGCTCCATGACATAAAACGTGTGTGGCTGATGCTGTAAGGGTAATCCCCGAGCCGATTTGCGTTACGTTTACGGCTGCGGATGCGGAACATCCGTTGAGGTCAGTTGCGGTAACAGTGTAGGTTCCGGCTACTAGGTTTGTGCGGTTTTGGGTGGTTGCGCCATCGTTCCAGGTGAAAGTAAAAGGCGGGTTGTCACCGCTTACAGAAAGTGATATAGCCCCATCGTTTCCGGCAGCACAACTGGCGTTGGTGACTGTCGGGGTAATAACAATCTGTGCGGGTTGAGCGATGGTGCGCGAGTCGCTCAGTGAACACCCTTTACTGTCGGTAACTGTTAGAGTATAGATGCCCGGAGACAAACCGGTGCGGTTTTGGGTAGTGGCTCCGTCATTCCACAGGTATGTGTAAGGAGGTGTGCCTCCGCCGGGCATTGAGTTAATAGTGCCGGTGCCGGTTCCATAGCACATAGGCATAGCAACAAAGAAACCGAGCGTGAGGGGAGTTGGTTGTGTAACGATGTATGTTGCCGATGCCGTGCATGAATTTGCATCCGTTACCGTAACGTGATATGAGCCGGCGGTGAGGTTAGAACGGTCTTGCGATGTGGCGCCTCCGTTCCAGGCATAAGTATATGTACCGGTACCACCTGTTACGCTGAGGTCAATACTTCCGTTGTTACCGCCGTAGCAACTTACCGGTGTGGTAGTGGCGTTCAGCGAAATAGCTGCCGGTTGAGTAACCGTAGCCGAGGCAGTTGCAGTACACCCCCCTGCTGAGGTAACAGTAACCGTGTAATTGCCTGCTGCGAGGTTTGAGCGGTTTTGGGTAGTGATGCCACCGCCCCAGTTGAAAGAGTAAGGTAAATTACCTCCGCTAACATTGGTGGTGATAGTTCCGTTGTTTCCGCCAAAACAATTTACGGGAGTAGCCGTGGCAGTTACATTGAGCGCGTTGGGCTGTGTAATGGTGACGCTGGCGGTGGCTGTGCATCCTCCAGCGCCGGTCACAGTAACGGTGTAAGTGCCTGCTGTGAGGTTGGTGCGGTTTTGGGTGGTAATACCCCCGCCCCAATTGTATGTGTAAGGTCCGTTGCCGCCGCTCACCGTGGTGCTTATACTGCCGTTATTGCCTCCATAGCACGAAACGTGTGTGGGAGTGAGCGAAACGGTGATAGGCGTGGATTGTGTGATGGTAACGGTGCGGGTGACCGTGCAGCCGTTCGAGTCCGCCACGGTAACGCTGTAGGTACCGGCCGTAAGTGAAAAGATATCCTGTGTAGTAGCTCCGTTGCTCCAGGTGTACGAATAAGGTGATACGCCTCCGCTCACGCTCAGGTCAACAGAGCCGTTGTTGCCCCCGTGGCAAGTTACGTTTACTTGTGTTGACGAGGTGTTTAACAGAGGCGGTTGAGTGATGTTAACGGTGCGAGTAGTGGTACAGCCGTTAAAGTCGGTGATGGTAACGGTGTAAGACCCGGCAGCAAGGTTGTTGAGGTCTTCGGTGGTAGCTCCGTTGCTCCACAAAAAGGTGTAGGGACTTACTCCGCCGCTAACCGTGAGATTGATGCTGCCGTTATTGGCACCATGGCAAATAATGTTTGTGTGAGTTGACGATGAAAGAAGCGGCGCAGCAGGTTGCGTGATAGTATAGGACGCAGTAGCAGTGCAGCCGGCAGTGTTGCTTACGGTTACGGTGTAAGTACCGGCGGTTAGGTTAGTGCGGTCCTGCGATGTTACTCCGCCACCCCAGTTGTATGTAAAAGGAGCGTTTGTTCCGGTTACCGTTATATCAATGGCTCCGTTGTTGCCGCCTACACACGATACGTTTGTTGTGGTGCCGCTGATGTTCAGGTTTGAGATAGTAACTGAGCGGGTGGCTGTAGCTGTACAACCAAAGTTGTCTGTTATAGTTACGGTGTAAGTACCGGTGTTATTAACGGTGATAGAGGGAGTGTTTGCTCCGTTGCTCCATAAGTAGGTGTATGGCGCCACGCCATTTGCCGGATTGGCATTGATGGTTACGGTGCCTCCGTTGCAGATAGTACCTGCCGGGGTAGCAGTAGTAGTGGCAGAGGGATTGCTGACGTGTATGGTTTGTAAAGCAGTTTTTACACATCCTCCCCAGTTCATTGACACACTGTAAGTGGTAGTAGTGGAGGGTGTGGCAATAGGGTTTTTAATGTTCGGATTGCTTAGACCCGACGCCGGGCTCCAGGTGTAGGTCAATCCTCCGTTGGCATTGAGTTGCGCTGATTGACCCGCGCAAAGTGTACTGTCACTTACGGTAATGTTAGCCGGGATATCATCGCGAATGGTGATGCTGGCGCTGCTGGAAACAGTTCCGGTGCAGGGATCCAGTACCGCAAGTGTTACGGTTTCAGGGGACTCGGTAATTCCGTCTTGTAAGGGGATGAGGGGAATGGTGATGGAAGATTGTCCGGCAGGGATCATCACAGTGGTGGGAATAGTGGTGTAATCAGTGCCATTGGTGGCGCTTCCGCTGATGGCGAGTGTTACATATACATCTGTTTGCTGTACTTGCGAAAGGGTCAGCGTGAAGGTGCCGTTTACACAGCCCTCATACGCACTTGAAAAGCCGGCATATTCCAACGCAGAAGTAGCCGATACCGAAACAGGATTTGACGTAAATGAATACGCCTCCAGAAAAACACCTGAGTCGTATATCCGGTCGGCAACATCGGCAATGGCAAGTTTGAGGCGGTATGTTTGGCAAGGAGTTACCGCGATAATGGCCTGCATGACATGGGTCATAGCATCATACACTATATGCGGGTTAACCGGTGAAAGGTTGTTTCTGTATAGCGAAGAATACGCCAGCGACTGGTTAGGACCTGAGCAGGTGCCTCCGCCTGCATTAGCGCCGGGCACACCGGCATTTATCGTGTTTATAGCAACAGGGAGCGTAGTGCCGGGAATAAGGGCTATGTTTTGACTATTGTAAGTACCTCCACCGGGCTTAGGGCCGGTAATGAAAAAGCCAAACACATCGTTAAACTGAGAGCAAACCCACTCGGGGTATTCTTCTGAAGCAAATACGTAGTTAAACCGCAGCAGCGGTCCCTGGGGTACGATGTCAAACTCCAACACACAGGGGTCATAGATGATGCCCGAGGTAAGGGTAGATAAGTGCGGGTCACCGGTAAGTGTAAACTGTGTTGAAGCAAATACATTTGCGGGTTGTGGTATATCCTGCACCCTGCCGCTTGCCAGTACTACTCCGGCATTCAGCCCTATGTTTGAGCCCACATTGGTAAAAGTGCCTGTGCCGTTGTTGGCGCAGCTCTTTGTGTAGTTGCTGATACTCACACCCGGGCCTGCCAGGATTTGCGAAAGGGTTTGCGTGTTTGCGTTTTGAACTATTGTGATTTGTGCCGCTGTGGGCGATGTCGTTAAGATGCTGGTGATATACAGTACCACAGTGCTGATGCTTATACCCATCCGTATTGCGCAGATGGGTTGAGTGCGGGTGATTTTTTTCATGTTTTTACACCGAAACATATTGGGGCTTTTATATGTATATTTTTACGTGAAGAAGTGTTAAAAGATACACCCGCCCTCAGAATTATTTTGGCATTAACTTTGAGCTACAAATTCCAAAATTCAGGAACTTTTGGTCAGTTATTATTTCATAAAAATTATCACCCGTTGTAACTTATTTGTTGTACTTTCGTTTTAACGAAAATTTCATACGTGACACGCTTTGCGATTTTATTGCTGCTGTTTTTTTCTCTTGCTGCAAGTGCACAGGATGATGAACTGCCTCCGCCCACCAGTCAGCCCCGCGCTCCGCAAGGGCAGCGAAGGCCCGATGATGATTTTCAGGGATTTACTACGCGCAAAAAAGTTGACTTGTCTAAATTTATTATTGAACCCAACTTCAATCTATCTATCGGGCAGGGGCGCGTGGATGTAGGCCTTTCGCCCTACGTAGGTTACCGGATTTGGGAGCCGCCTAAAAGGAGGAACACCGGTATCGGTTTGTATGCCGGGGGAGGTGTAACGTATTTCTATACCGGCTTCCGAAACATTGAGTTTACTGACCCTTCGGGAAGAGTGTATTTTGCCAATGCCAACTGGCATACCTTTGGCGGAGGTGCATTCCTGCAATACAACGTTTGGCGGGGGTTATTTACGCGGGCGCGTTTTGAGGTGCTGCACCGCCGGCTTGACGATTTCTTCAGCGGCAACGTGACCGTGCAGCTCAACCCACAAAACAATACATACAAGGTCATTATCCCCAGGGTCAACAAAACCATACCGGCACTGCTTGTAGGCGCAGGGTACAACCTGTTGATGAGCCGAAACTTCTTCTTTCCGGTGTTGGTCTCCTATAATGTTTTACACCCGTTCACTTCCCCTTCACAGCGCAACTACTCCATATATCCCCGCGGCTTGGTTGTACAACTCGGTTTTATCAATATCTTCTGATACCGCTCCTTTCTTGGTAATCCGTTGTTCAAACAGTTTGCACACCGCGGTTAAGTGTTTATACGAACCAGGCGCTGCTGCCTGATGCCAGGCGTAAAATATGTAATAAAAATCATATAATTATTTTTTTTAATAAAAAATTATCCCTTGTATTTCGCATCGCATGCTCATAGCCATTATATTCGCCCCATGCACGATTTACACATTTACAATACCCTTACGCGGCGCAAAGAACCGTTTCAACCGCTCAACCCGCCACACGTAGGCATGTATGTATGCGGGCCCACCTTATACACCCACGCTCACCTGGGCAACTGCCGCACCTTTCTCTCGTTTGATATCGTATTTCGTTACCTCAGGCACCTCGGCTATAAGGTGCGCTATGTGCGCAATATAACTGATGTGGGTCACCTGGAGAGCGATGCCGATGAAGGAGAAGATAAAGTTGCCAAACGCGCCCGGCTCGAAAAACTGGAGCCGATGGAAATTGTGCAATTCTATGCAGTGGACTTTCACCGCATTTTGGATAAACTCAATCTTTTGCCCCCGAGCATTGAACCTCTCGCCAGCGGCCATATCCCCGAGCAGATAGAAATGACGCAGCGCATCCTGCAAAACGGTATGGCTTATGAAGTGAATGGCACGGTATGGTTTGATGTAGAGAAATTTGCCAAAGTATTTCCTTATACCCAACTCAGCAACCGACAGTTAGATGAACTGCTGGATGGCACCCGTGATAACCTGGAAGGACAAGACGAAAAACGCGGGCGACTCGACTTTGCTCTCTGGAAACGCGCTACACCGGGTCACATCATGCGATGGAACAGTCCCTGGGGAGTGGGTTTTCCGGGCTGGCACATCGAATGTAGCGCCATGAGCACCAAGTACCTGGGAGAAGAGTTTGACATACACGGCGGAGGGATGGACCTCATCCCCACGCACCATACCAACGAAATTGCCCAACACGCCGCTTGTTATCACAAAAACCCCGCGCGATACTGGATGCACACTAACATGCTCACCGTAAACGGACAAAAAATGAGCAAATCGCTGGGAAATTCCTTTTTGCCAGCAGAACTATTCAGCGGTAATCACCCGCTTCTGGAACGCGGTTATTCGCCTATGGTGGTGCGTTTCTTTATGCTGCAGGCACATTACCGCAGTACTCTCGATTTTTCCAACTTCGCCATTCAGGCAGCCGAAAAGGGCTTTCAACGGTTGATGGCTGCTTTGGAGCTGATTCCGCATTTACCGGTTTCTGATACATCCACGGTTGACGTGCCTGCCTTGCGCCAGGCGGTTTACCGCGCCATGAACGATGATTTCAACACACCGGTAGCCCTTGCCGAACTGTTTGAAGGCGTGCGGCACATCTATGCCATACACGAAGGTCGCGACACGCTCACGGCTGCCGATAAAGAGCAGTTGCAGAAACTTTACAACGAGATGGTGTTTGATGTACTGGGGCTAAAACCGGAAAAAAACTCCGATGACACTTTGGTGACGGGGCTTATGCAACTGATACTGGATATACGCAGCGAAGTGCGCAGCAAGAAGGATTACGCCACCAGCGACAAAATCCGCGATGCTCTTGCTAAACTCGGCATACAGGTAAAGGATGGCAAAGAAGGCACTACATGGTCAAGAACATAGTGAGTTTTTGCCTTTCCCTGACAAAACTTTATACGAAAAGGCGGCAGGCGGTTAATATATTTTTAAACAAGTATATATGATTTTATTACTATGTATTAGGAGGTTTGCCTGGCTCGCTCTCGCAATACTGGGGTGCGGGCTGTCAGCTTGTGAGCGATGCAACAAACCGGTAACTCCTCCCGTTCAGAAAGATGAGATTACCGTTAATCCTCCTCCATTCAACAGCGATACGGCATATCACTATATCGCTGCGCAGTTATCGTTCGGCACACGCCACATGAACAGCAAAGGCCATGAAGCATGTGCCCGATTTCTTATTCGGGAGGCAAAACGATTTGCCGATACGGTGTACGTTCAACCGTTTGAAGTAACCGCCCACGATGGCGTAAAGCTGCGCGGCACGAACATTATCGCATCGTTTAACCCTCAGGCGGCAAATCGTGTTCTGTTGTGCTCTCACTGGGATAGCCGCCCCTGGGCCGATATGGACGACTCAGCATCCACCTCGCCCATACCTGCAGCCAACGACGGAGCCAGCGGTGTGGGAGTGTTGCTTGAAATTGCCCGTACCCTTCGCGCCGCGGGAATCAGCATCGGGGTAGATATTTTTTTCATTGATGCGGAGGACTACGGCAAATCAGGAGTTGACGACTCCTACTGCCTTGGCTCTCAGTACTGGGTGCGAAATCCGCACCTCCCCGCCTACAAAGCCGATTTCGGTATTCTACTCGACATGGTGGGCGCTCCGCAAGCCACCTTCGCCCGAGAGGGCTACTCCATGATGTATGCCCAGTGGGTGGTGGACAAAGTTTGGAGCAACGCCGCGCGTCTCGGTTACAGCCACATATTTATCCCGCAAACCATAGGACCTATTACGGATGACCACCGCTACATCAACGAAATAGCCCATATCCCTACTATTGATATTATACAATTTGACCCTAAATCCCCCTCGGGAACTTTCGGCAGCTATTGGCACACCCATGACGACAACCTGAACGCCATTGACAAAACCACCCTGCAGGCCGTAGGCAAAGTGGTACTCTACACGCTGTATCGTTACGAGGCGGAAATCACAAAATTGAAATAGGCACATAATTACCCTTCAAACCGGGTAATGCCGTGTCAGCTTCACATCTGCATTCAAAAATTTAAATCACTATGAGACAATTAGTTGCCTGATTTAATTATTATGGGGTGCCCCCGCTGCTGCGCTTCGCAGGGCTACGCACAGCAGCGGGGTCGGGCTTGCTACGGGGTACGCTGCCGCTCCCGTGCTCCACTTCGTTCCGCACCGCTTCGCTGCGCTCGCGCCCTCCGCATCCCTCACCCGATTAGAATCCCGTGCGCAGACGACTTCAATTCGCACCATCACTGTTGCATTCCGGTTATTATTATCCTCTTCGCGCCCGCGCCGCAGGCGCGGGCGCGAAGGCATGGAATAGCACAAAAATTTATCACAACCTCGCGGGTCGCCCGCCCAAGGACGGGCGACCCGCATAAAACCACACTCCAACAAGCTCATAACCGTTAACTAATGTTCTAACACTTCGTTACTTCTTAACACAGAATTCTTACCTAATAATCAGGATATATCTGCAAAGTAGATTTCACCCGGGTAACTAAACTACTAATTCAATCACCCAAACCTCTTAGGGTGCACATTTTACTGTACATAACACAACACAGTGTAGGTAATACACGTTAAATGTTCATGGCTTGTTGATAAGTTTACGGTTGCAAAATCCGGCTATGAAAAGAACCGTGCTGTTTGGGGGATTTGCCTTGTGGGTGCTGTGCGCTGTGGCTCAGCAACGCGAGATGGTGCTCAAATACATTGAGCAATACAAAGATATCGCCATTGAGGAGATGGTACGCGCCAAGGTACCCGCCTCTATTACGCTGGCACAAGGCATTCTGGAAACAGCCGCGGGCACTTCCACCCTTTGTTTAAAATCAAACAACCACTTTGGCATAAAATGTAAAGAGGACTGGACGGGCGGCAAGTATTACCACAACGATGATAAGCCCAACGAATGTTTTCGTGTTTACAACAGCGCCCGCGAGTCATACCGCGACCATTCCGATTTTCTTGCCTCGCGCAAGTGGTATGCCCCGTTGTTTCAACTGCCCATTACCTCTTACAAGTATTGGGCTTACGGCCTGAAAGAGGCAGGTTATGCCACCAACCCCCAGTATGCGCAACTACTGATAAAGTATATTGAAGATTACAAGCTGTACGAGTACGACCAGATTGGCTTAGCAAAAATAGAGGAACAGGAGAAGTTATTAGCCGCCAGTAAAGATGCTGCTGCGACAGAGAAACCACTTGCTCAGGCCGAGGAGCTGAAAAAAGCGCATCCGGCGCAGGAACGCAAAAAGAACACATCGGCTGGGCGGCAGGAGTATGTAGTAAACGGGCTGCGTGCTGTAAAAGCCAACGGAGTGGAGGATCCCCTTACAATTGCCTTTGCGTATGACATTGATTATTCATGGATACTCACTTACAACGACATGGCGCCGGGCGAAAAATTCAAAGACGGCCAATACATCTTTCTGCAGAACAAGAAAATGCGCGGCGCAGAACAGAGTGTAACGGTACAGCCAGGCGAGAGCATGTATGATGTGTCGCAACGCACCGGCATCAAACTTCGCCAGTTGTATTATATAAATGCCATGCGCCCCAACGATCAGGCGTATCCGGGCGAGGTGCTGTCGCTGCAAGAGAAACGCACTTCTCCCCCGCGTACAATGAGTTACGCAGAGTTTTTGAAAAAGTACAGCCAATACCAGTCAGGTACAGTACAAGGGGCATCAGGCACCGAATTATCACCTGCTATCTCCGGAGAGTATTCACCCACAGGCGGGCGCAGGTATCAGGTACAACCCACCGATACACTGCATGACATTGCAAACCGCTTTCAGGTGACTGTTGAACAGTTAAAAGAGTGGAATGGACTCCGCACCAATGAGCTGCGCGAAGGGCAAACGCTTGTCGTTTCTCAATAATCTGTCTGCGCTGTATTCAGTATTAAAACGTTGTTTTTCAAATAATCAAAATTTTGTGCATGAGTGTATTGTCACTGTACCGGAGCTGAACGCTTGTGTATGTTGTAAAACCATTCAAATCTGATATTACTCGTATGCGCAACAAACTTTTTAATACGGTTGTTTTGGCTGTAAAAGTTGCAACAGTGCAATCTAAGTAATGCCTAAGTAACCCGGAGAGTTTTTATAAGTCAATGTTCTTTAAGGTCTATTCATAATTATGTGGCTATAATCACTTTCAATTCTCATTCTTGAAAATATTAAAAGTTGCGAGTGAAACTATCGATTATAAGTCAAGTCAATAAAAACCCCTGTCACGGCAAAAATATCAATGGTAATACTTTTACCGGGTGTGAAAATGTAAATGGCAATTCTTCTTTGTCAGTTGGTTTAAAAGTTATGGTGTCTTTATATTTTAAATTGTTGAATTTTTTATGATTAAAAGTTGCGTAACAGGTATCGTTGTTATGAATTATCTCCGTTATGTATCGTAAATTTATTGTCATTCAACGCAGTCCTGACTTCTTCATCGATTATCCGTAATTTAGTTTCACAAAAATCTATAAGTTCTTTAGCTTGCTTCACTTTGTCGGCAAGTACATCCAGTTGAATTTTGTCGTCTTCTATTTGCTCAACAAGTTTAGAGAGGGCGCTATACGCTTTGCTAAATGTCAAATTCATTTTTTAATTTTTTTGTAATTATACTATGAATAATCTCATTTTTCAAAATAGTTTTTATGTTGATGTTGGGTTTTAGTTCTTTTGGATTAACAATAATCTTATCATTACTTATGATTATTGCATAACCCTTGTTTAAAACTGTTTTAGGGCTGTATGCTTTAACGGTTCGTTTTATTTGAAGCAAATTATCTTTTGCCTCTTTTATCTTCATTTCAGCTTTTCCAAAAATACGCATTTTGAAATCCATTATTTCACATTCAAAATTGTAATTATGTTCCACAATGCTGGTTGCAACCTTTGTTGGTGTTTTATGTTGGCGGGCCATAAGGTCAACAATACTAGTATTTCTGTCGTGCCCTATACCCGTCAGAATTGGCAAAGGGAAGGAGGCAACATATTTTGAAAGCTCATAATCATCAAATGGTTTTAGGTCTGTTTGCGAGCCGCCACCACGAACGATTACCACAACATCATAATTTTCTTTTTCTGCTTCAATTGAATTTAGTTTTTGTATTATAGATTTACTTGCATTATCACCTTGAATTTGTGTTAAATACTCGGTTATTAAAAAGGCGTAGCCGTATTTATTTTTTTCGATTTCCTGTTTGAAATCTCTTTGTCCATCTGAATTTGGTGCTGTTACCAGTGCAATTCTTTGAAGTACTTGTGGTAATTTTATTGATTTGTTTATTGTAATATATTCCCCATCAACAAAGCGGATCAATTTCGGATTTTCTTTTACCAAACGGTCAAGTGTTTGTTGTTTTTCAAGTTCTAACTTTCCTATTGAATAGGTGTAATCAATATCCAAAACTTCTAAACTGATTCCAAACCGCTTATGAAAGCGAACTCTTACATTACAAGTTATTTCCAGGCCACTTGCAAATTGTTGCCCTGTTAACGTTTCAAATTTTTCAATATTATAAAATGTGTTTGCCCAGAAAACGCCTTTTATTTCGGCTGTAATAGAATCCTTATCTTTTTCAATGAATTTTAGGAAGCACCAACGCTTTTCTGTCACTTTTTTTACATCGGCTATTTCGGCAGTTATCCAATAAGTTTCGCCTGCAAAACTACTTTGGATTACATCGTCAATTTCACTAATGAGTTCTGAAAGTCGTAGTGTTTTTGTCATCTCTATAAATAAATGTGTTTAACAATAGATGCGAGTGGTTTAATATAGTAGAATTCCTGTGATGAAAGTAATGTAAAATACAATAGTATTAATGGCAGAGTTTTTTCATGGGCCAGTCATTCTTTTACTTTGTTTAGTTATTGCCAGTAATTAAAAGTCGGTAAACCAAGTAGAATCGAAATTGCATACGCGATGAACAAAAACTTAGCAAACAACCAAATTCTTGGGTAGTGTGTTGTTGTTGTATAATCAGTAACCTTAAATTTAGGGGCTACCTCGCACTTAGACGGGACACACAAAATTGTATCAACGCCAATTACTTCTCCTCTTGCTTTAAAAGTGTTGTTGTTAGCCAAGTCAAAAGTAATTGTGTAATAGCTTGTCAAGTTGCCGAACGAAGGAAAGTTAATAAGGTGATTTCATTTCCGTTCTCTGTCAAATCTGGATAATTGCTTTTATGTTATCCGAAAAATTGTAGCTGTCCTTTTGTAATTATTCCTTCAGTACAAGGGCATCCACACAATTGTCGCTTTATAAGTAGAGTGTTTAGATTGTTTACATCGTCTGTTTGTGGCATTAATGAAACCGTAAGTAGTCAGTAATCCATGAAAAAAAAATTAGAAGTGCCCAGATAGTTAAAAATCTCATTTTGTTTATAAGTAGTTAAATTGATTGTTATAATACTGTCAGTTAATTTTCAGTCCGCTAACAAAATTCCATTAAACGGTGAATTACTGTCTCCAGACACCGAACCTAAATAACTAAGAACAACATCAATTAAACTCTTGCCGAGAAGTATAAAACCAGAGACAGACATCCAACGTATTATAGGTTACTTCGTTAAACCACCGCAGTTATCTGATAAACTTGCCTCTGACGAATTAGTAGACGCTGCATTTTCTTTGAAATGTAATTTTCATGCAATAACCAAAAAAATTTGTTTTTCGTGGCCATGTAATAACAGCCATTATCAGAAGATTTTTCGTAGTTGCTGCAAATCAAAATTTGCTCGCGTAATACTATCAGAGTAGCTTTGTAGATTGAAAAATAGTAGTCAGACATTGCTAAGTCGCCCGGACCGCTACTTTCTTTCAGGTGGGGCATGTGAGGGTCGCGAGAACAGCGAAGCGGCCCCGCCCGCATCAGAAAGCCGTCAGACGACTTAAAGCCGTCCGACGGCTAAAGTACGGGCGGGGCGGGAACGGCAGCGTACCCTGTGGCGGGCACGGCACCGGCTTCGTGCTTTCTGCTCGCTTCCCTCACCCGGCTGGCGCGCGCCTTACTACCGGCATTACCTAAATACCATTTACACTTCTTGCAACCACACTAACACCCTTCCCGCAGAAGAGCAGTAAATAAAAATGAACTTTTCTGATGCTCATTTTCAGCTAGTTATGAAGGTGCCTGTAAAAATCTTTCGCGTTTTTATTGACAATTCAGCGCCAAACACTACTTTTGCGCTCCCTTTTTAAAAAGGTACAACTCATCAACTGCAACACATGAAAACCAGAAGCTACAGCACCCGCACGGTAACCCCCCGCGAAATCAAGCGCGAGTGGTACATCGTAGATGCCGAAGGTAAAACCCTCGGCCGCATGACCAGCAAAATAGCAGCCGTACTGCGCGGCAAGCATAAACCCACCTTCACGCCCAATCAGGATTGTGGCGATTACGTCATTGTGGTCAACTCCGCCAAGGTTCGCCTCACCGGCAAAAAAATGACGGAGCGCCCACTGGTGCGTTACACCGGTTACCCTGGCGGTCAGCGCTTTGCCACTCCCAAAGAAATTTTAGCCAAAAACCCTAACAAGTTGATTGAACATGCCGTAAAAGGCATGCTTCCCAAAAGCTCGCTCGGGCGCAAAATGTTCCGCAAACTGTTTGTCTATGAAGGCGCTGAGCACCCCCACACCGCTCAAAAACCCAAAACCCTCAACTAATATTCTATAACCGTAAATCCTTATGGAAAAACTCAAAGTCGGAAGAAGAAAAACATCCGTAGCGCGGGTAAATATCCGCGCCGGCAAAGGCGACATCACCATCAACGGAAGGGACTACAAAGAGTACTTCCCGCTCGTGTATATGCAAAACAAAGTAGAAGCCCCGCTCAAAGTTTCTGACAGCGAAGGCCGCTACGATATTGAAGTAAACGTACACGGCGGTGGTTTCAAAGGGCAAGCCGAGGCAGTATCATTAGCCATTGCCCGCGCTTTAGTAGCCGATAACCCCGAAAAACGCCCTAACCTCAAAAAAGCGAAACTCCTGCGCAGAGATTCGCGCATCGTAGAGCGCAAGAAGATTGGCTTGCGCAAAGCGCGCAAAAAAGAGCAGTACTCCAAGCGTTAATATCCATTTCATCATCACTACAAAACCAAACGATACATGGAAAAACTTACGCATAAAGCCCTCTTGGACGCACAGGTGCACTTTGGCCACCTGCGCAGAAAATGGAACCCCAAAATGTTGCCCTACATTTTCGGTGAGCAAAAGGGCATACACATTATTGACCTGAACCGCACCATGGAGAAACTGGAGGAAGCCGCTGCCGCTGCCCGCTCCATTGCCAAAAGCGGACGTAAAATACTCTTTGTAGCCACTAAAAAACAAGCCAAAGACGTGGTGAAACAAGCCGCCCTGCGCGTTGGCATGCCGTACGTAACCGAGCGCTGGCTGGGAGGCATGCTTACCAACTTCATCACCATTCGCAAAAGCATCAAAAAGATGCAGAGCATCGAAAAGATGCTGACTGACGGCACACTGGAAAACGCCACCAAAAAAGAAAAACTCGTACTCACCCGCGAAAAAGAAAAAATGGAAAAGGTGCTCGGGGGCGTTGCCAACCTCAACCGCGTGCCTGCCGCCCTGTTTCTGGTGGACATTATTCATGAGCACATCGCCCTTAAAGAAGCACAGCGGCTCAACATCAACACCATCGGCATAGTTGACACCAACAGCGACCCTACCAAACTCGATTTCCCCATCCCCGGCAATGACGATGCGGCAACATCCATCGCCATCCTTACCAACTACATAGCCGATGCCATTGCTGAGGGCCTGGCTGAGCGCGCAGCTTCTAACGAGGGCAGCGACTACACGGTTGAGGATGAAGAAACCGGTGACAAGCCGCGCTACGAAGCCGAAGTAACCGATGAAGATACGGGCGAAGACAGCGGTAAAACCAAAAGCCGCAAGCGCGGTGCCGGCGGTGCAGGCCGCAGCAGGTCGCGGGCGGGCGCCTCGTCAAAAAAATAGGCATGAGTGAACTCCGCATTTCGCGATATGATACACAGCCAGGTTTCGCAGCGTAACTTGGCTGTTTCGTTTCCTGTAACAACCCAACATTATTAAAACATAAAAAACAACCAACCATGACCATCACCGCAGCACAAGTCAACGAACTGAGAAACAAAACCGGAGCCGGCCTCATGGACTGTAAAAAAGCCCTAACTGAG
>JANWXI010000036.1 GCA_025057415.1 Chitinophagales bacterium | reverse complement strand
CGGGCGACCCGCATAAAACCTCATTCCATCAAGCTGACAACCGTTAACTTTTATTCTTGCAATCCGATACTTTCTTAATACCGAGATTCTCTACGAATAATCAGGAAATATCAGGAATGTAAATTTCACCAGGTTAATAAACGACAACTTCAATGTTTTTTATTTCGGTGCTGATAATGCCGTTATGGGCAACGCAGCGATAACTAAAATTTTGTTATCAAAACTAAAATAGCCCCTCTGCTGATTGCGGAAAATTTTTCTATCATATACTTTTGTAATAAAATCAAAAAACATGTTACGTCATTTTACACTTATGATACTACTCACATTAGGGGCGTTGTATCTCTCTGCTCAGAACACTGCTCCTGCCGAAGGCAGCAACCCGGCGCCAAATCCCAATGCTCCCAAGATAACTTTTAAGGAAGAAGTTTACAATTTTGGGGAAGTGCCCGAAGGTCCTGCTGTAACGCACGAGTTCAAGTTTACCAACACCGGCCGTGAGCCGCTCGTACTCAGCAATGTGAAAGCGAGTTGCGGCTGTACCACTCCACACTGGACCAAAGAACCGGTATTGCCGGGCAAAGAGGGAGTAATCACCGTTACTTACAATACGCAAGGCCGCCCGGGTCCTTTCAGCAAAACGGTGACCATCACCAGCAATGCTGATGAACCCACCAAAATTATCACTATCAAGGGTGAGGTGATGAAAGATGACCCTTCAAAGAGCGTACCCATTGTACAGCCCAGCATGCTCGCTCCTAAAAACTGATATTCTTTTTTGAATAATACAGCAGCTCCGCCTCGTCAGAGGCGGAGTTTTTTTTGTAAGTTGCTCAAAGTGTAACCTAAGTTGTTCTGTGATTGCTTATTTAGCATTAGTAAGCAATCAATGCAATGTTATTGCATTACGAGAGGGTTTACAACTAATGACTTGCAGTAGCGCCTGAGGGCTGCATCGGGTTAGGGATGCGGAGGGCGCGACCCGCACGCGGCAAGCGGGCGGGGAAGCGGCCACGCCCGCTCCTTTGGCATATAAGCATTATTGCGGGCGTGGCGAGAGCGCAGCGTACCCCGTAGCCAGCCCGACCCCGCTGCCTTGCAACGCTTGGCAGCGGGGGAACCCCCAAATCATAAAAAATATATTTGATTATATTTTAATTCAATACCGGTTGTGCACGGTGGTTTTTACTGCTACCGGTGCGTTGGTGTGTTTGTGCAGGCGAGGTTTGAAGTTTTTTATTTCTTTGGCGCGGGCAATGTGAGTTACGTATATGCCGCAAATATCACGCAAAGGACGGGAGATGCCGGCTTCGCCTATTCGCAAGCTGGTGCCGTTTTCGGATGCCGCGAAGAAACGCGGGGTGAAGGTGTATCACCTTAATATCGGGCAGCCCGACCTGGAGACGCCTGAGCCGTTTTGGCAAGCGCTGCAAGCATTAAACCTGAAGACACTGGAGTACTGCCCCAGCAACGGGCTTGAGGTGTATCGGGAGGCGTTTGCCCGGTATTACGAGCGCCTGGGTATTCGGTTGAGCGCTTCGAATTTTATGATTACCGAGGGCGCCAGCGAAGCGTTGGCGTTTGCCATGTTGAGTTGTATGGATGAAGGTGACGAGGTGATTATACCCGAGCCGATGTATGCGAATTACATTGGTTTTGCGAATGTGGGTAAAATTGTCGTTAAGCCGATAAGCACTGCGATAGATACGGGATTTGCGCTGCCTTCAATGGAAGAATTTGAACGCGCGATAAGCCCGCGCACCAAAGCCATACTGGTGTGCAACCCCAACAATCCGACGGGCTATTTATACAGCCAAAGGGAATTAGAGACGCTACGCGATATATGCCTGCGGCATGATTTGTTTCTCTTTGCCGATGAAGTGTACAGAGAATTTGTATATGACGGTAAGAAACACACAAGCGCTCTGCAATTGAATGGAATGGAGAAACATGTGGTGGTGTTTGATTCTATATCCAAGCGGTTTTCGGCATGCGGGGCGCGTATTGGCGCCTTGGTAACCCGCAACGAGGAAGTGCTAGCAGCGGCTTTGAAGTTCGGGCAGGCGCGATTATCGCCCAACACGCTGGGGCAACTTGCAGGGCTGCCGCTTTTTGCACTGGGCAGCGAGTATTATGAGCGTGTGGTGAAAGAATATCAACGGCGCAGAGACCTGATCATAGAAGAGTTGAACAAGATACCCGGTGTGGTGTGTCCTACGCCCGGCGGTGCGTTTTATGCAGTGGCGCAACTGCCGGTGGACGATGCCGATGCATTTTGCCAATGGATGCTTGAGAAATTTACCCATGAAGGCGCTACGGTGATGATGGCGCCCGCCTCGGGCTTTTATGCCTCAGCGGGTAAAGGCGCCCGCGAGGTGCGCCTGGCGTACGTGCTGCGCGAAGATGACCTGATGGCTGCCATGCGGTGTTTGCAACAGGGTTTGCGGGAATATAACCGTTCAGAAAGTTCGGGTTCGCAAAAAAATGTATAAATATTTTCTGCAAAATGTTAACCTTGCCTTAACAATACTCCGATAGCTTAGCCCCTTAATATTGCTGTATGAATTTAAACAGAATCTTCACCTTTTTAGTCCCAAAAGACAAGGTTTTTTACGAGTTGTTTGAGAAGGCATCAGCAAATCTTTTGAAAGTTGCCAGGGCGCTGAGCGACATGCTGGACACCACTACTTTCGAGGAGCGCGAAAAGTATATGAAGCTTTTGCGCGACTTAGAGCACGCCGGGGATGACATTACGCATGATATTTTCACGCAGTTGAGTAAAAATTTTATTACACCCTTCGACCGCGAAGATATTCACTACCTCGCCACCGCGCTGGACGATATTGTTGATTTCATTTACGGGTCCGCTACCCGTATGCACCTGTACAAGCTGCAGGAAGCTACGCCTGCTATGAAAAAACTCTCCGAAACCCTCGTGAAGCAATCAGAAGAAATTGATACGGCTGTAAAGCTGATGCGCGGCATGGAAAACATCATCCGTATCCGCGAGGCGCTGGTACGCATACACAGTTTGGAGAATATTGCCGATGATGTGTTTGACGAAGCCGTGGCGCAGCTTTTTGTGGTACACAAAGACGCTATGGAAATTATTAAGCAAAAGGAAGTACTCGCTAATATGGAAACCGCCACCGATAAATGTGAGGATGTGGCAAACGTGATTGAGTCAATCATCATTAAAGTATCGTAGTAACACGCTGCATGGAAGTTCTCATTTTGATAATCATTCTGGCATTCGTGTTTGACTTCATTAATGGTTTTCACGACTCAGCCAATTCCATTGCCACGATTGTATCGACCCGGGTGCTCAGTCCTTTTCAGGCCGTGGTTTGGGCAGCGTTTTTCAACTTTGTGGCGTACTGGTTATCAGAGTTTAAAGTGGCTGACACGGTAGCTAAAACAGTTGATTCCAATGCCATCACCCTGTATGTGATACTTGCCGGCATTATTGCCGCCATCACCTGGAACCTGCTGACATGGTACTGGGGTATTCCCTCCAGTTCATCGCATACCCTTATTGGTGGCTTTGCCGGAGCTGCTATAGCGCACTATGGGTTCAATGTGGTTAATTATGACAAGGTGAGCAAAACGATTATATTCATATTTGCTGCTCCTTTCATAGGGTCGTTTACCTCTTACGCAATCTCTATCATACTGCTCTGGCTTTGCCGAAACTCCAATCCCTATAAATTAGAGGGTTGGTTTAAGCGTTTGCAACTTTTGTCATCGGCTGCCTTTAGTGTGGGGCATGGCGGCAACGACGCGCAAAAGGTTATGGGAATCATTTCTGCTGCGCTGCTGGTGTATGCGAATCAAAACGGGCTTGCAGTAAATGATTTGCC
This sequence comes from Chitinophagales bacterium, assembly GCA_025057415.1. Lineage (GTDB taxonomy): Bacteria > Bacteroidota > Bacteroidia > Chitinophagales > LD1 > Bog-950. The sequence continues at coordinate 23,621 of JANWXI010000036.1, read as the reverse complement.
CGAATGGATGCAGGTAATAGAGCGCGTGGATGCAAACGGTAAAAAAAGTATCGCGTCTATACCGCACTGGGTGGTTATAGGATGTTACACCGCCATTGCCCTGGGTACTATGATGGGCGGCTGGCGGATTGTAAAAACCATGGGTACCAAGATTACCAAAATGACCCCTTTTGAAGGGGTGGCAGCCGAAGGCGCCGGCGCTATTACCTTGTTTATGACCGAAAAACTCGGCATACCGGTTTCTACCACACACACCATCACGGGAGCTATCATCGGGGTGGGATTAACCAAGCGTATCTCGGCTGTTAAGTGGGGAGTGACCATCAGTTTGTTGTGGGCGTGGATACTCACAATTCCTATATCGGCACTAATGGGAGCTGCGATATATGAAATCTTTCACCTGCTCGGTTTAGAGTAATTCCGCTTACCTTTGCGGAGCAACAAAATGAAAAATCCCAAGCCAAACGTACTCACTATTTATATTTCGCTGTGTATTGCGGCTTCGCTATCTGCCGTGGTATTTCTGCTTGGGCGCAACGTGATGCACGCGGGCGTGGTGTTTCTGGCAGCAGTAGTCATATCGTATTTCTTTATCTACAACGCCCTGCAAAAATTTATTTACCGCAAAATAAAACTCATATATAAATCCATTCACAATCTGAAGCTGGGGAAAGATGTGGGCTTTGGCGAATATTTGAGTGATGACCCTATCAATGACGTAGAACAGGAAGTGGCAGAATGGGCAATTACCAAAAGGAAAGAAATTGATGAGCTGAAGCGCATGGAAAAATTTCGCAAAGAATTTCTGGCTAACGTTTCGCACGAGCTAAAGACACCACTCTTCTCTTTGCAGGGATATATCCACACCTTAATTGACGGGGCGGATGAAGACCCCGAGGTACGCAAAAAATTTCTGCAAAAAAGTGCAGACAACGTGGAGCGACTTTGCAACCTGGTGGATGACCTGAGCGAAATATCGCAGTTAGAGCGCGGCGAGGTGTCAATGGCTAAAGAAACATTTGATATTAATAAGTTAGTAAAGGAGGTGTTTGAAGCATTGGAGCCGCAGGCATCACAACGGCAAATATCGTTCAGTATCAAAAAAGGGTGCGATGCTGCATTTTATGTTCTTGCAGACCGGGAAAAAACACGGCAAGTAATCACCAATCTGGTAGTAAACTCTATCAAATACGGCCGCGACGGCGGAGAAACCATTGTGGGATTTTATGATATGGACGAGAACATCCTCACTGAAGTTTCTGACAATGGTATCGGCATCAGCGAAGAACACCTGCCAAGATTGTTTGAGCGTTTTTACCGTGTAGATAAACACCGTTCGCGCGATGCGGGAGGTACCGGACTGGGCTTAGCCATCGTAAAACACCTGGTGGAGTCGCAGGGCGGAACGATTAACGTGCGCAGTACACCGGGCATCGGCTCCACGTTTGGTTTTACCTTGCCCAAGTCAAAAGAGAAGTAAATTTTTCGGATAAATAATTTTTGTGTTTAGATGTTATCATAAAAAACCGGTTCCGGTTTACACTGTACTTCGCGTTTTTAAGAAAGATATTTTTGGCGAAGTGCAGTTGGTACGGCTGGAGGGAGACAATCGCATGGCGGTCTGCCGCAACTTTGGCAGAGCAGTTTGGCTATTGCGCCCGCTGGCTGCCCGGCTGGCTAAACGCGAAATAAATTTTTTGCAAAAACTGCATACCCTTGCGCCCGGTCAGTTACCGGAGCCGATTTACTATGGCAGCGACATCTCGCTGCGCAGCTACTTTGATGGCGCCCCTCTCAAAGACATGCCCACAGTTCCCCCGGAATTTTACGAGTCAGCATTACGCCTTGTAAAAACCATACACAATGCCCGTGTAGTGCACAATGACCTCGAAAAACCCGAAAACTGGATTGTGACCAACACCGGACTGCCTGCCCTGGTGGATTTTCAAATTGCCTTATCGCTACCTTTTAAAAGAATATTTCAGATGCTGGCTTACGAGGATATACGTCATATATACAAGCAAAAGAAGCGGTACTGTCCACTTGCACTAACGGAGGAGGAAAATGAGATACTGGAGCGTCGCAGCGCCCTCGGCAGGTGGTGGAAAAAATACTTTAAACCCCTGTACAACTTTGTTACGCGCCGTTTGTTGCATTACAGCGACGGAGCACATTCGCGGTATTCCAGATGATTCATTTTAGATACATAACTGCATTACTTGCCCGTCCATTGCATAGAGAAGCCAGTATTACGATGTGCATGGTAAATAATTGCAAAGTGTTATCAGGTGTAACTGCATACACAGCACAATATCCAGGAACTCTTATGGCAAATTGTAATTTAGCGCCCCATGGCTTTACCCGGTACGCGTAAACGGCTTTCGCTCAAAAAAATATTTCACGCATTTCGTATATACCGTTACATATTACCCTATCGGTGGCATTTTTTGACGGGTTTAATATGTCTGGTAGTGTCCACAGGAGTAGTTTCGTTGATTCCAAGAGGGTTTGGCAGGTTAATAGATGCGGGTTTGCCTGCCAAAGAAACCGTTGAGAATGTTTACAAGGTGCTTAACTCCTCTGCGCCTGAGGTTCAAAAGTTGCAGGAAGTAACTGCGTTAATCAATACCTATAAAAGTCAAATTAATCCTGCGCGATTAAAAGATACCGGCATACTGCTGGGCGGCATATTACTGATACAAGCTATATTATCTTTTTTCAGAATATATCTTTTTGAGTATGTGAGTCAGCATGCCATGGCGTCAATCCGCAGTGCATTGTATGAAAAAATTATCACACTTCCGGTTCGTTTTTTTGAAGAGAACCGCGTAGGCAATCTCACCTCGCGGCTGGGGAGCGATGTATCGCAATTGCAGGATGCTTTGAGTAATCAGTTGGCGTTTTTTGTGAGGCAGGTGGTGCTGCCCTTAGTTTCGTTGCCGCTGCTCATTGCGCTGTCGTGGAAACTATCCGTTATTATCATCGCTTCGTTGCCAGTGCTGGTTTTTATCGGAGTGATTTTTGGCAGATATATCCGCAGTATCTCTCGCAAGGCACAGGATGAGCTGGCTGTGAGCAATACCGTGGCGGAAGAGACGTTTACTGCCATAGACGTAGTGAAAGCATTTACCAACGAAGATTATGAAAACAGGCGTTACAATGCGGTGAACCAACGGGTGGCTATGGTTGGTATGCGGGCTTCGCTGTATCGCGCTGCGTTTGTCTCATTCATTATTTTTATCATGTTTGGCGCTATGGTGGGGTTGGTATATGCCGGCATGAGCGAAGTGGCTTCCGGGGCGCTGAGTATGGGACAACTGATAGAGTTTTTTTTCCTGACCATTTTTGTGGGGAGCTCGCTAGCGGGCCTAAGCGAAAGTTACAGTGTGCTGCTCAAAACCATCGGAGCTTCGGAGCGTATTAGCGAAATACTGGAGGAAACATCTGAAACAAAAACGGTGGATGCTCACCTATCGGAGCCGGTTAAGGGTGGCGTAGAGTTTCGCCAGGTAAGTTTTGCCTACCCCTCGCGCAAGGAGGTTCCGGTGCTTCGCAACCTATCATTTACTATTGAGCCCGGCATGAAGGTTGCCCTTGTTGGACAAAGCGGCTCCGGCAAGTCAACCGTTATTAAACTTTTGAGCCGCTTCTATGATTGTGATGAGGGAGCTATACTCATTGACGGGAAAGACATCCGCGATTACAACATCACCGCATTGCGCAAAAACTTTGGTACCGTGCCACAGGAAACCATACTTTTTGGCGGCACCATCCGCGAAAACATCGCATACGGAAAGACCGATGCCACCGATGAGGAAATAAGGCGGGCAGCCGAACAGGCAAATGCATTGTCGTTCATTCAGAGTTTTCCGGACGGTTTCGATACATTGGTAGGGGAGCGCGGCGTGAAACTCAGCGGGGGGCAACGCCAGCGTATTGCAATTGCCCGTGCCATACTTCGTAACCCACGTATATTAATTTTGGATGAAGCCACGTCTTCGCTGGATAGTGAAAGCGAGTTTTTGGTGCGCGATGCCCTGGACAAGCTCATGCATCAACGCACCACATTTATCATTGCGCATCGGCTTAGCACCATACGTCAGGCAGACCTCATCATTGTCCTCAGCAAAGGCAAAATTGCAGAACAGGGAACTCACGAAGAGCTGAGCCGAAAACCCGATGGCCGCTATGCTCATTTGCTCAAACTACAATACGAAGAGGTGTGAAAATATCCGCATCGGTTTTTGCCAATCGCTCCAAGCCGCTCGACCAGTACGTACGCGAGTTAGACGCTCTCCGTGTTGACATGCTGCATTTCGATGTGCATGATGATGATAGTGTATTTGCCACCCTCCGCCAGGTTCGCAGTTTATCTGCCACACCCATAGATCTTCACATTATTACTCCTACCCCCGAAAAGTATATTCCGCACATTGATGATTTAAAAATTGAATATGTAAGTTTTCAGTTTGAGTCGTTGAGGCGCCCTTTCACTTTGCCCGCAATGCCAAATACGAAATGGGGATTGTGCGTAAAAGCTGCCACTCCGGCAGAGCAATACGCAGCGATTTTACCCGGTTTTGAGTTTTTACAGGTGATGTGTACCACCCCTGGCGTGAGTGGCGGTACATTTCACAAAGAAAATTTCCGCCTTATCAATGAAATTCTCGGTCGCTTTCCCGACAAAGAGATTTTTGTGGATGGAGGGGTGAATGATGAAATTGCTTTTGTATTGCGTTTGATGGGTGTGCGTGGTATAGTAACCGGCAGTTATCTGGCAAACCACCGTTCGCTGGGAGCCGGGTTACTCAACTTGCACCGTGCGCCCGAAAGCGTAAGCGAGTTAACCGTGGGTGATTTTTGCATGCCCGCATCGCACATGCCGGTGATTGCTGAGCATGATTGTAAGCTGCAACGCGTTTTGGAAACAATAGAAAATTACCGGCGCGGTTTTGTGCTGGTGACAGACGATACGTTGCGTTTGCGAGGTGTAATTACTAACGCTGATGTGCGGAGGGCGCTCCTGCGTACTGCGTGCCGGGCAGAAGATATTCGCCCGGAGCATTTGATTAACCGTCAACCCGTAGTGCTGCATCACAGGGCTTCCTTGCAAGATATGATACGACTTGTTAATCATCTAAATTTTATCATATTATTTTTACCGGTGGTGGATGAGAATCAAAAAATACACGGTGTAATTTTGCTAAATCATTTAACCCGTACGTGATGATTATACGACTTAAACCGGATGTTACTCCCGAAGTGATAAAAACTTTAGCCGAAAAGTACAGGGCTATCTGGGTAGATGGCAAGCAAAACCTGTTGGTGTTGCCTTCTAAAATCAAAAGCGCAGATGCCGCATTGCAACAGGTAGCAGAAAAAGTAATTGTCACTGATTCAGACATACAACTGGCTTCGCGAGAGTTTATGCCTGGCAGGCGCGAGATACAACTCGGTGACTTGCGTTTTGGGGGCGATTCCCGAAATACCCTGATGATAGCCGGCCCTTGCAGCGTGGAGAGTGAAGAGCAGATAGAGCAGGCAGCGCAGTTGTGTGTATCACTTGGCATCAGGGTATTGCGCGCGGGCTGTTTCAAACCCCGCACTTCACCTTACACCTTTCAGGGTTTGGGTATAGAAGGTTTACGCCTGCTGGCGCAAATGCGCGAAAAATACGGTTTGCGCATCATAACCGAAGTGCGCGACAGCACACACGTGCGCGAAGTGATAGAGTACACCGACATCATCCAGATTGGAGCGAAGGCGATGTACGACCACGGCATTTTGCGCCAATGCGGTAAAGCCGATAAACCTGTTTTGCTCAAGCGCGGATTCGGTACCACATTGCAGGAATTTGTACAGGCAGCCGAATTTATTCTGAGCGGAGGAAATTCGCAAGTAATACTTTGCGAACGCGGGATACGCACCTTTGAAACAAAAACCCGCTTTACGCTTGATTTGTGTGGTGTGGAATGGCTCAGGCAATACACCAACCTACCCGTTGCTCTTGACCCCAGTCATGCCATGGGATATCGCTATGGCGTGCCCGGGTTAGCACGTGCCTGTGTGGCTATGGGTGTAGATGCGCTGTTGATAGAAACACACCCCAACCCCGATGCAGCCCTGAGCGATGCAGAGCAACAACTGAGTTTTGAGGAATTTCAATCGCTACTGCCTGCACTTAAAAGAGTTGCCGAAAGCGTGGGGTATCGGCTGGTATGAAAGTCCTCACCATGTCGCAATCCACCACATTGACAATACCGGACGTGGAAATGTTTAAGCGCAATGCGCTGCGATGGGCAGGTACTTTTCCCGTAGCCATGGCGCTTGACTCAAATCATTACAACCATGATCATTACCACTCGTTTGACTGGGTATTGGCAGCCGATGCACTACCGGACCCGCTAATGGTCAGCAACCACTTTTACACGCTGCAAGATTTGACAAGTTTACTTGCAGAAGGCAGGTTCTACTTCGGCTTCATTTCGTATGATTACAAGAATGAACTGGAGGCGCTCACCAGCTCTAACCCCGACAGGATCGGATTTCCGGTCACCGGTTTCTTTGCTCCCCGGTTTCTGTTTACATTAAACGGCAACCGGCTTACGATAAATCGCAATTATCCAGAAGCATTCGAGCTTTACGACCAAATCATGCATTTACCGCAAAAAGAAAAAACGCACAACCATATAGCGACACTGAGCTGCGGTACCGACCCCGATACATACCGGAGTTGCGTGAATGACATCAGGCAACGTATTGAAGAGGGAGCTTTTTATGAGTTGAATTACTGTGTAGAGTTCTTTGCGCAAGGTGTATCCCTCGACCCCTACGAAACGTTTTTTCGTTTGAATGATTATGCACAGGCCCCCTTCAGCGCTTTCCTGAAATGGCACGACCGGTATTTGCTGTGTGCCAGTCCGGAGCGTTTTTTGAAAAAAACGGGTCAAAAAATTATTTCTCAACCCATCAAGGGCACTAACCGGCGCGCCGCCTCAGAAACCGAAAATGCCGTGCAGCGACAAAACCTGCTAAACAGTGAAAAGGAGCGCGCGGAAAATGTAATGATAGTGGACCTGGTGCGCAATGACCTGAGCCGTGTAGCGATACCCGGTACTGTTCAGGTAGAAGAACTGTTCGGAGTATATACGTTTAAAACAGTAAACCACCTCATCTCCACCATCACAGCCCAAGTAGGTGAAAACATTAATCCTGTACAGATTTTAAAATCTGCTTTTCCGATGGGGAGCATGACCGGCGCTCCCAAAATTGAAGTCATGAAATATATCGAACGCTACGAAAATTTCCGCCGCGGCCTTTTCAGCGGGAGTGTCGGTTATTTCAACGGATGCGATTTTGATTTCAACGTTGTAATCAGAAGCATCCTCTACAACGCTGCAACGGGTGCTATCAGCATACCGGCGGGTGGCGCCATTACGTATGATTCAGACCCCGAAAAAGAGTACGAAGAGCTGATGATAAAAATAAAGCCGATGTGTGTGGCGCTGGGCGTTGAGTCATTTGTCAATCACCAGTGAGTCGGGTTTTGCCCCCAGCTCAATCAACATGTTAGAGATGTTTTTTACAAAACTTTCAGGACCGCATACATAAAAGCGCTGTCCGAAATCGCTGATGTTTTTTAATAAAAAATCCTCGTTGATGTGTCTGTCAATAAAACCAATAACGCCTTCGCGTGTAAAGGTTTTGATGTAATTATTGCCGAGCATGTTCTGCAATTCATTATCCAGAATCAAATCTTTGGAAGTGCGCTCGCTCACGATAAGCTTATTGTTGCCGATTTGTCCGTTTTTGTACAACTCGCGAAGAATGGCAATAAACGGGGTAATTCCCGTGCCGCCTGCAATAAAAACGCCCGGACCTTTGTACTCTATGGCTCCGTATGGCTCACCGATTATTAACTCATCACCAGCATTGATTTTTCCGAGCATCTCCGTAACCCCATCACGCTCGCGGTAAATGCGTATGATAAATTCCAGATGTTCCCACCGGTTCAGAGATGTAAACGCAAACTTGCGCTTCTGTTCTTTCCACTCGGGCAGGTTAATGCTAACATCGGTGGCTTGGCCCGGCGTAAACGTATATCCCGCCGGTTTTTGCACTACAAAGCGCTTTACCGTTGGATTGATGTATTGCGACTCAAGGATTTTAACGATGTGCTCGGCCATGGAAAATTATTTTGATAAAGTTAATGGTCTCTTTGAGTATATTTTTCAGGATGTGTGTAGTGAGCCGTATTTCGGGGCGCAACTCCACAGGTACGGCCACCACCTGTAATTTCAGGCGGTGCGCCGTACGAATAAACTCCAAATCAAACAAAAAACCGTCAATTGTGGTTTGAAACAGTACTTCCTTACCGCGCCGGTTCATACCTTTTAGCCCGCATTGTGTATCGGGTGTAGGTAAGCGGAGTATAAATTGGTTAAATGTTATCAATGAGCGCGAAACCAGATATCGCAAAGGCGGAAGAGAAGAAAAGTACCTTTCATTTCGTGAACCGGCGGCTATATCTGCTCCTTGCCATAGGGCTTCCATTACTCGTTTGACGCTCTCAACAGTATAGGGGTGCTCAATGTCAGTATATATGAGGTATTTGCCTCGTGCAGCCGATGCGCCCCTGCGTACCGCATTCCCTTTTCCGCTGTTTTTTTCCAACAATATAAACTGCGTATTCAGCAAATTTTGTTGCAGATAATCCGTGTCTTTTTCTGTAAAATTGATTTTGCTGCCATCATTAATAAGCACCAGTTCCAATTCATGGTCTGGCAAACCGTAACCGCGCAGGTGGTTCAATAAGTTCTCAGCCCAACCCGCCGGAGGGTTGTAGCAGGGGACTACTATTGAGTAAAGTACTTCAGGTGTTTGCAGCACATCCAACAGGTAAACCGGTCAATATTAGTTTAAGTTGCGAAAATCAACCGGCACCACGCGACTAACACCTTGCTCGGGCATGGTAACGCCATAGATAGCATCTACGGCCGTCATGGTGAGTTTGTTGTGCGTCACAATAATGAATTGTGAGTCCTTTGAAAACTCCTGAATAATTTTGTTGAACTTGGCAATGTTGTTGTCATCCAGCGGTGCATCCACCTCGTCAAAAATGCAAAACGGGGCGGGTTTGAGTAAGTAAAGCGAAAACAGCAGGGCTGTGGCTGTCAATGTTTTTTCACCACCCGAAAGCTGGTCTATTACCGTTGGGCGTTTTCCTTTGGGTTTCGCCACAATCTCAATTTTGCTTTCCAGGGGATCGTCCGGATTTTCGAGGTATAAATCGCATTGGTCGTCTTCGCTGAACAAGGTGTGAAATACCCTTATGAAGTTTTCCCGCACTTTGGTAAACGCGTCCATGAACTGAGCTTTGGCAGTATCCTCAATTTCTTTGATGGTTTCCAAAAGTGAATTTTTAGCGTTTTCCAAGTCGTTGCGCTGCGATATGATAAAATCGTATCGCTGCTTCATTTCCTCAAACGCTTCAAGCGCCAAGGGATTAATCTCTCCGAAATTTTCCAGACGCTTTTTTACTTTATCCACTTCGGCTTGTACTTCTTCCAGCGGCTGTACCATTTCAAACTCTTCCTGCAATAGTTGCTGAATATCTACGCCAAACTCTACACTCAGGCGCTCTTTAAGCGATGCCATAGAGAGTTTCAGCTCATTGAAACGCTCGTGAATTTGTTGCAGCAATACTACCGACTGTTCGCGCTGGCGTTGTAGTTCTCTAACTTTGGTTTCCAGTTCGTTAATGAAACCTCGCGACTCATAGTATGCCTTCTCTGCCTCGTTAACTTCGTTTTGGTAACTCTCCTTATCAGCGTAATTGCTGAGCAACTGGGCTTCTATTTCTTTGAGCTTTTTCTGATTTTCCTCAACCTGGGCGTTACACTCACCAATCACCTCCTGGTTGCGGGTAAGTTGTAAATGCAGAGTGTCTATCTGCGATTTTTTGAAACCTATCTCCTGTACCAGTGAGTGCACGCGGTTTTGTTGCTGGTGATACTCTATGTTTTTCTGATTGTAGCGTGACGATGCCTCGCTCAGCTTATTCGTAATCTCAATGAATTCCTTATCTGTTTTCTCCAACGCCTGGCGGGCATTGTTTTGTGTGTCGCGAAGTTGCTGCAGCGATGTTTGCAGGTTCTCCGCTTCGCTGCTGAGTTCTTCAAGGCGGGCAGTAATGTGGCGGCTCTTTTCATCGGCTCCTTCCAGAAAACGCACCAAACTTTGCACGCTCGCCTCCAGCGCTGAAATCTTCCCGTTAATCTGAGCAATCTCATTGCGTTGCGCATCAATTTCGCGTGCTGCCGTGGTTGCTTTCAATTGGTTGATTTTTACAATAGCGTTGGCAACTTGCTGATGCAGTTTGTAAGTGGTTACCTCAAGCGCTTTTATTTCTTCTTGCAGCTTCTCCAGATTTTTTGCGCGACCAATCTTCTTGCCTTCAAATAAACCGATAGCGCCACCGCTAAGGGTAAAATCACGCCGAATGAATTTGCCGCTCTTTGAAAGTAATACTACCTGTTGCTGGGTTGTAATTTTTACATCCGATATGGATATATTATCCTGTAACATAAATACCCGGTCAAACAAATAAGCACCCAGTTTCCTGTAGGGTTCATCCAGCTCAATCAGTTCCATCACGGCTTGTGTACCCTGGGGCGCCTGCAGGGCAGAGGGCACGTAATTCTCCAACTCATCCAGAATGAAAAAATTTGCCCTGCCCATCGAAGCTTCTCCCAACAGGTTAATCGCCATTATGGCATCTTCAATGTTTTGAACAACATAGTAATTCAGGTACGGCTCCAGGTAATTCTCAATGGCAATGCGGTATTCCTCAGCGCAATAAATAATGTCTGAAAGAAGAGGAGGTTCCTGGCTCCAGCGTGCATTTCTCTTTAAAAAGCGTATGCTCTCCGGAAAACCCTCTAAGTTTTCGACTAAACTTTTCGTTAATTCATATTCATTTTTTTTCGCATCCAGGGTGCGGGTTTCCTGTGTTAGGGTGTGGCGCAAACCTTCCACGGCATTTTCCAGTTCGGCTATCTCATTTTTGCGCAACTCTTCGGCTGCGAGCGATTCATTCAGTTTTTTGTTGGCGGCATCGTATTCGGCTCTTGCCTGTGTCAATTCTTTTTGGAGCTGGTCCAGTTCCTGCCTTTTCTTCTTCACGTCATCATCGCTCTGCAACAGGTCGCGCTGTAGCGCCTCCTTACTGCTTCGGTTTACGGCAAGTTTCTTTTCTAATTCAAAAATTGTTCTTTCCCGGTCGTTGAAAGTTTTCTGTTCCTGCGTGAGCGCATCTTTCAGTCCGTTGTGCTCTTCGCGAATTTGGTTGAGTTCTTGCTCAAGCGCCTCTAATTCCTGTCTCTTCGTTTCCAGTATGCGCTCTTCGCTTTCTTTATCTAGGGTCAACTTGTCTAAGGAAAGTTTTAGCTTTTCGGTGGTTTCGTTTGCCTCAGCTATTTGTTTTTCGGCCGTGTCGCGTTTATCCAGCGCGTATCGTATCTGTTGTTGCAATAAATTCCGCTCGTTCTCCGTTTCGCCCACACCGGCTACTAAGGTGTTTAGTTTCTTTTGTACTTCAAAAAGCGCTTTCTCTTTTTCAATGTTCTCCAGTTTTTCGCGCTCCAGAGCCGCCTCTGCCTGCGAGATTGATGTTTCAATTTCAACCTTACGATCTTCTTCCCGCATTTTTTCAAGTTCCAGGTTACGGTAAGTTTCTTTGTATGTTTGCAGGTAATACCGCGTCAGTAATAAGCTAAGCTCTTTGTATTCATCTTTTAATTCATAGTATCGCTTTGTTTTCTTGGCTTGACTTTCCAGGGTCTTGAGGTTGTTCTCAATTTCAAAGAGCAAATCCTTAACGCGCTCCAGGTCGGCATCAGTGCTCTTTAGCTTATCAATCGTTTCTTTTTTACGCTTTTTGTATTTGGCGATACCCGCTGCCTGCTCAAACAATTTCCGGCGGCTGTTGTCGCGGTCATTCAGAATTTCGTCCATCATGCCCAGCTCAATAATTGCGTAGCTGTCGCTGCTTACGCCCGTATCCAAAAACAGCGAGGTGATGTCTTTCAGCCGGCATTGTACACCGTTAAGCAGATACTCGCTTTCGCCATCCCTGAATAGCCGACGTGTGATGGTAATGGTCTTGTAGTCAGATGATAGAACGTTTTTGTTGTTTTCAAACGTGAGGGACACCTCTGCCATGCTGGCAGGTTTGCGGTGCTTGGTACCGTTAAAAATTAAATTCTCCATCCTCTCTAACCTAAGCATAGAGGTCTTCTGCTCTCCTAATACCCACCGGATACTGTCCACCACGTTGCTTTTGCCGCAGCCGTTTGGCCCCACTACACCTGTAATACGGTTGTTGAAGTGTATGGTAGTTTTATCGGCAAAACTTTTAAAACCCTTAATCTCTAACGTGGTTAATTGCATGTTAAATCTTCTTTATATAATGTTTGAAAAATGCTTACAAGTTTGACGCACCCCGTAATTTAAGTGCACAAAAGTAGAAATTAACACAGGGGCTCAAGACAAATTTATCCGGCAAGTTTCCACAATTTTTCCACAGAAAAATTTCACTTACTTCGCAGAATATGAGAAAAATATTCACCGGTGCATTTTTTGTTTCTGTGTTACTTACACAAGCACAGGAACCCGCCGCTAATCCTACCAACATGCAATTCTCAGCCGTAAAACACTGGTCGGCTGTCATGAGTTACACTCCACCACAAGGTGTTGACGGTTTCATTGTGCTCCGGAATATTTCGCCCGTTACCGATGTCCCGCAGGACGGTGTTACGTATGAGCGTGGTCAAGGCATCGGCTCATCTAAAGTAATTCACGTGGGTGGCGCTACTATCATCCCCGTACGCGAGTTGGTTGAGAACACCACTTACCATTTTGCAGTTTTCGCATATAACGGTTACGGCACCAACATCAATTACAAACAAAGCGACCCTCTCACTGGCTCACTTACCACGCCTGCATCTGACCCGGGCGCTTATTACCAAAGTATTGACACGGCTGCGCCTGATTTTCTCACAAAACTAACGACCCTACTCCAAAATCACACCTTTCAATCCTATACCCCTGGTTATGCCACCAACGTCATCCCCAACCTCTTTGAGCGCGACACCATCAACAACCAAAAAGTCATCAATTGCGAATACACAAACGAAACAACCATCTACACGCCTCCGTTTTCTTTCAGTACTCTGCAATACAACCGCGAGCATGTACTCTGCAAAAGCTGGATGAAAACCTACAGCATGTACGGCAATAACATCACCGACTACCCCGAGGGGGCTGATTACTTCAATCTCCTTTTGACAAAAGCCGCTCCCAATCAGGCGCGCTCCAACAATCCTCTCGGTATTGTACTCAATACCCAACAAACCTTTGGCCCCTCTAAGTTCGGAACCGACAATACAGGCAACCTCGTATTTGAGCCGCCTCTGAACCGCAAAGGCGATGCAGCACGCGCTATGTTTTATGAAATCGTTTGTTACAACGGCAAGAGCGGCAACTGGGGCTTTGACTTTCTCCTCTCTCAAGGCCCCGAACAAAACGTAAATGTGCTCAAACTCTGGCACCAACAAGACCCACCCGATAAATTTGAACGTACCAAAAACGAGTTGTTTTACTCTCTACAAAACAACCGTAACCCGTTCATCGATCACCCCGCCTGGGTAAACTGCATCAACTTCGACAGCTTACTAAAAACTGCCGCCTGCAGTTACATATCATCATCCACCCACGATGCTCCACCCGTCTGGCGCTGCTACCCAATCCCTGCCGATAATTACCTGCAGATAGAGCTACCCGATGCCTCACACCAAACCCTGAAACTGTACGACATTTCCGGCAAACTGCAACTGGAGCTACACGTATCTTCAACCCTCGCCACCATTGACGTATCGCAACTCAACGCCGGCTTGTACATATTAGAATTATCGCATAAGTATTACGCCACACCCCACCGGCAACTCATCCTGTTAGAGTAAAACTCTCTCAAAAACATTGCGATAAAATTTAATATATCTGTTGTTATGTGTTTTTGGGGGTGCCCCCGCTGCCAAGCGATGCAAGGCAGCGGGGTCGGGCTAGCTACGGGGTACGCTGCCGCTCCCGCCGCGCCCGCGCGTTGCTATTCTTTCATCGGTGCGGGCGCGGCCGCTTCGCTGCGCTCGCGCCCTCCGCATCCCTCACCCGGCTAACGCAACATCATCACTTGATGCGGAAATAAATCACTTCGTATGGCATCTGCGCAATCTATTGCATGTCAAAAATACGCTATGGTTCGTTCGGGTTACTGTACTCATTTACTCTACCATCATACGCAATACTACTGAGCTATCAGCGCCCGATAGCTGTACCAGGTACATACCGCTTGCAAGCCAGGGTTGCTGTATCAGAAATTCACTCACACCACTTCGCAGCTCAAGTTGAGTGCTGTAAAGTATCTGTCCCAGAGCATTCCGGAAGTACAACTGCATACTTTCGTTCTGATGTTGCGCAATACGCAGCGTAAAGGTGCCTCTGTTGGGATTTGGTATGAGCTGTATATTGTCTTTCTCCAAATCCAGCACAGAAACGTTAAAGTCAATACATGCCGTATCGCTGCATAAACCGGCGCCTACCACCACACAATAAAACCCATCGGTATTCGGTTGGTAAAACTGGTTCACCGCACCGGGTATTGGGTTATTCCCCGGATAACCCGCATACCATTGATATGCGTAACCGGCAGGAGTAGCCATCAGCACATTGCCCGATTGCTGTATCGCTGCAACGGGAGGCGGTAATACACACACTGTATCTAAACACTCCAGGGTGCCGGGCAAGTTGTTGTTTATTATCAACACTACTTTATGGCAACCGGGTATGTTGTACGTAATGGTATGTGGGCCAGGTCCTGTTGCCGAGTTGGGCGTGCCGAAATTAAATTGCCAGAAGAACGTAAGACCTGAAGGGTTACCGCCATACTGGTACGTGGTAGTTTGCCCCACGCAAATGGTGTCATTGAAATCAATTATACAAACAGGGCTATTGCTTTGCGGGCAGCGCAAGCGCAGGCATATCGTAGTATCTTTGCACGGTACGTTCAATGAATTAACCACCACGTATGTGAAACACAACAGCGTATCTGCCGGACCCGAAGGAACGTATGAACCATTTAGCGTAATAGTTTGATTGTTTAATACATAATTACCCAGCACACCGTTAAGCACGCCGGGGAGCAATCCCGTGCTGACGGTCATGTTACCACACCCGTTGATGGTAATGCTGAAGTGGAAAATGTTACCGGTAGGGCCTGGCTGGCACCATACCGTATCCTTCACATAATGAAACGCACAGCAACTCGTATCAGTCAGGCATGGCGGTAACGTTACACACTCCGTATCACTTGGACAACACACCACAGGTTCTCCCAGGGAGTCGTATGCGATAATATGCGCCCTGAAGCAAACCGTATCGCCAGCGTTGGCGTTATAGAGTGTAGCAGTAAGTGTAGGCGTAGTGGCATTGGGAGGCAGAGCTATCAAATTCAGCACGGGCGCAATTGCTATATTCTGATGCGGCGGTAATACCTGCAGCGAAACTTCGGTTATCGTGTCCTGCGTCAGGTTCGTTACGTGATAATACATCACGAAAGTACCGTTGGGCAGGCACTTCACCGAGTCAATCACAAGGTCAGCACACTGGTGAGTGTCACAGGGGTAAACATTCAGGTTCAATACTCCCGTGGTATCTATACAACCAAAACCGTTTGTAACGATTACCGAGTATGCCCCGCTTACAGTGGCTGTATAAGTGGGTGTGGTTACTCCTGTGCTCACTCCATTGAGCAACCACAAATAACTGGCAGCCCCCACGGGCCCTTTGATGATATACGGTGAACAGGTGTCTAAGCAACCCTCGTAGAATGAACACAGATAAGGAAGCGGATTTACCGTTACACAAAGAGTGGTGTTGCTCTTGCATCCGTTGGTGTCATTTGCAAACAAGGTGTAACAGCCGGTATTAATAACATATATTGTATCATGAATTGAGCCGGTACTCCACGTCAGTGTAACGGTGGGGTCGGGGTGCGAACCCACCAGTACTATCGTATCGCCCTGGCATACGGTGGTGGGTGTAAGTGCAGTAATAACCGGCGGGGCAGGCAATGGATGAACTACAATAGTATAAACCAGCGATGTATCGCTGCATCCGGTGCTCGTGTCGGTAACAATTACCTGATAAGTAAAGTTGCCGGTGGTGATGGGATTCACTACCACAAAATTATTCGTGGTACCATTGGCAGATGGGTCATTGCTAATCCATTGGTAAGTGTAGTTAGAATTGTTGGGTACGGATAGTTGCGTAAAATCTCCCAGGCAC
The DNA here is from genome assembly GCA_025057415.1 of Chitinophagales bacterium. GTDB lineage: Bacteria > Bacteroidota > Bacteroidia > Chitinophagales > LD1 > Bog-950. Next base: position 7,220 of record JANWXI010000036.1, on the reverse strand, counting down.
AATTCGTCTTTTCCACTGTTGTTAATAATGACAGGCGGCAGAGCATTTACAATGATTGATACCGACAACACCTGCGCACATGCGTTATCGGTTACGGTGACGTTGTAAACACCGGTGCTGGATACTGTGGTAGATTGTGTGGTGGCGCCAGTACTCCATAAATAAGTACATCCGGTGCATGCGGGGGCAGTCAGGGTTACAAGAGTTCCGCTGCAAACAATTGTGTCGGGCACAGCGGTAATTTGCCCTATGGGTGACGGGCTATTTACATTGAATGTTTGCATGGCGTTGTTCGTACACCCGTACATATCCGTTACAATCAGCATGGCGGAATGAGTACCGGATGTGGTAAATGTCACTTGCGGGTTTTGGTTGAGGGAAGTTGCACCATTGCTAAAGGTCCAGTTCCAACCCACGATATTGCTGAACGAAGCATCCGTAAACTGCACCGGTTGGTTGATACAGGTTGGAGTGCTGATGTTAAATGCAGCCGTAGGGAGCGGGGGAACAGTAATCACCTGCGTGTATGTGCTGGTACAGGTGCCATTACCAACGGTTAGGGTAACGGTGTAAGTTCCGGATGATGTATATATGTGGCAGGGGTTTTGTGCTGTTGAGGTAGTGGCATCGCCAAAATTCCACAACCATGAAGTGATGTTATACCCGGGCAGGTACGTGCTTTTATCGGTAAAGCAAACCGGCTGATTGGCACAGCCGATGTTTACATCAAACTTGGGAGACAAAGTGATTGCCAGATGAGCGGTATCGGTTAACGGGCATGAGTCCGTAGCGTTCGTGTTGTAAACAAACCCACTTAATGTTACTACGTAATAGCCGGCATTAGCATAAAAATGCGGTGGCGGATTGTATTGATTGGAGGAAGTAAAATCGCCAAAACTCCATAGCACCGAGTGAGGGGAAGCGTTCACAGATGTGTTGGTGAAAGTAACAGGGTTACAGGCAGAATGTGTAAAACTCAGTTGCCCCGAGTAAGTACAAACAGTACCACCGCCTCCTCCACCGCCCCCACCGCCGCCTCCACCGCCGGTACATATTACTTCAGTAATGGTAATAGCATTAGATTGTGCCGTGCAGTTGTTTGTAAGGTCTGTAACCGTTACAGTATAGGTGCCTTGTGTATTAATGGTCACACAAGGCGTAGTTTGCCCGTTAGACCATAAGAATGAATAATTCGGATTAGTAAGGGCACAAATGTTTACCGTATAAGACGTACCAATGCAATGATATAATGGACCCAACGTACTTATACTGGCAGTTGGGCCTGAAACGTACTGAACGTTGTATTGCGAAAGGGCTGTACAGCCGTTAGCGTTGCTTACGGTTACTTGATATAAACCGCTCTGTGATATTACAGTGGGGTTGGCGGTTGAAGTGTAATTACCCGGTCCCGACCAACTATACGCCACCCCTCCCGTTGCCTGTAACTGGGTAGTACCGCCCTGACATAACGGAGAAACTTGCGTTACAGTTGCGGTTGGGGCAGGTAATAAATTAACCGTGACACTGTTTGATGCAGTGGCGCCACATGCTTTTACGGTAAGTGTAATTGTGACATTTTGCGGTGCATTGTTACCCCACTGAATCTGGATGTTCGCATTCCCTTGGTTGATGATAGTGCCGGCATTTGCCGGGTTTATACTCCAGGTATAAACACTGCCGCTTGGGTATGCCGTGGGGGTGAAAAGAGGAGTGGTGGAGTTGGCACAGAAGACCGCCGGTGTAACAATTGCCGGCGCAGGAATGGCGATGATAGGTGTAAGGGTGATAGTTGCTGTGTCAGACGAGCAAAAGGGAGAATTGGGCAATAAATCATACGCTTGTATGATGAACGGAGGTGTGCTCCCCCAGGTTACCGTAAGGCAGTTTCCGTTGCCTTGTGTGGGGTTACCACCGGTTACTATCCAATGAATGTTATTGCCTGTTGCACAATACGTAGCAGTACTGTTTTTACAAACCACTGTATCACCGGTAATAACCGGCTTGGGCGGAGGGGCTACAGTTTGGATTACAATATACGTGGAGTCAACACATACTTGCATGGGGTTGAGGGGCTTGGCTTTCAAGATGAAGGTGCCCACGAGGTTGTTCCAGTTTACGGTTGTAGCCGTGCCGATAATGTTGCTAAGCGTAGGCCCTGCGGGTGTAATGCTCCATTGGCAAACTACCCCACCCGAGGCAAAATACGTGGTAGCTTTATTGGCACAAGCAGGATTAGGCCCGGCAATTACAAGGGGCGGTCGCAGATGTATGACGTGTTTTGCCATGCCTCCGCATCCGAGGGCGGAATCAAAATAGGTTACCGTCAGGGTGTCGTTGCAAGGAGTAAAGGAAGGCGGATAACATACCTCCACTTCGTTACAGCACACCGTATCACTCAGCGTTCCGCCGCAATGATTGGTCAAACTCCAGGTGTAAACTGCTCCGCTGAAGTAAGGCAACGTGAATTTGTAACAATCATTCGGGCATACTTTGGCGGGTCCGCTGATGGTGGCAACTGCGGGTACTATAGGTATGTGGATAAGGGTGGTATCACTACACACACTGTTGCAACCCGTTACATACAGGCCCAAGGTACCCATCTGACCTGGACCCCAGGCAACGGTCACCTGCGATGTTCCTTGGCCGCTGATAATTGTTCCTCCCGTTACAAACCAATTATAAACACACCCGGCAGTGTTGGGGGTTGTGTATTTAACCGTGTCAAAGGCACATACAGTTGAAGGACACGAAATGTCCGGCCCGGGTAACGGATCAATTGTAATAGTGCTTTGGAAGGTATCCTTACAATAACACTGATTAGTAGCAATGAGGGTTATAACATAGGTGCCGGAGTTAGTATAACTGTGAGTGGGGTTTGCGGCAGTGGATGATCCCCCATCGCCAAAGTACCATTGATAAGAAACTGCGCCGGTAGATGTGTTGGTAAACAACACATTTGAAAACTTACACGCATTGGCTTGATGCGTAAAAGATGCAACGGGTAAATTCAGTTTTTCTACGCAAATGGAGGCAGAATCTTTGCATCCGTAAGCATTCGTTTCATAAACTGTGAGAAATCCGAATTGGGTAGTATCCCAGGTTACGGTAACGCTATGGGTATTGGCGCCGCTGATGGACAGCGCCCCGCTTACAGTCCAACTGTACGTACTGCCGGGATGCAGTGGAGTGGAGTAAGTTATGGTTGATAGTTTACACACGTTCTTGCAGTCCTTGCGGTTTTCGTTAATCAACCCGCCTGCACTTGTTTGGGTAGGGCAGGTAGGGTAGGGAGCATTAGTTATTTGGGGTGCAGGACCCGGCACTACGGTTACCGCTAGGGTGTGCGTAGCAGCGGGGTTGAGCTGTGTAACCATAATAGTACCGTTACCGGCAGCCCCCCACTGTACTACGAGCGAGTCGGAATTGAGAACTCCAAGGGGTGTACCTCCGGTAACCGACCAACTGTAAATGGCGCCGGATATGAATGGTACATGGTAGGTAGCTTTTTTGCCGGCACAAACGGTATCGGGGCCCGAAACAGAACCAAATAATCTTACAGATAAAGCAGAGAAAAGTAGAAATGTGCTAAAGGAGTACAGTTTCCTAATAGGCATAATAGGGGAGTATTTTCAGTAAAGATAATAAGGAAATTTACAAAGTTGCACCAATACAATTAACAATTAAAATAAACAAAGCACCGATTTGTATTTTTTGAAAAAATAACTTAATTTTATCTGTGGAAAAGATAAGTATTTACATCTTTGTTGTACTAAAACCAAAAGCCATGAAAAATGCATTACTGTCACTCCTGGTACTGTGTTTATTGGGCATCACCTCCCTCTATGCCGAAGACCCCAAAGGTCCGATAACTCCGCTAAACGCTTCGCAGGTCTCTAAGTTAGACCTGTCGGGTAAATGGGTGGGCAAACGCAAACAACACACTGCCGACAAGCGAAGCTACATTGAAATCTTTGAATACGAATTTGATTTAAAACAAGAAGGTAACCTCATCACAGGCACCAGTACTATCCTGAATGCCAACGGGGAATATGCAGAAATGAAAATTCAGGGAGTGATAGTTGGTGATAAGCTGCACTTCCGCGAGTACGAAGTAAAAGATGCCATACGCCCCGAGGGCCGTGTTTGGTGTTTCAAAAGCGGTGAGTTGCGCATCGGCCGCAATGGGGACCGTCTTGTGTTATTTGGCGCAACGCCCAGTTTTATGGAAATTTACAACTATCCCTGCACCGGCGGTTACACCGAAATTGTGAAAGCTGACAACAGCAACAATCTGAACGCATTTCAATCTGAATTCAGCAGCGAAAATCTTGTCATAGACGAGCAAATCGGTTTTAATGTCTTCCCCAATCCCTACATAGACAATACCACCATTTATTACTCCGTCAAAAACGACAGTAAAGTTACCGTTGAGATATTCGATTTAAACGGCAGGTTAGTGAGCAATCTTTTCAGCGGTGAGCAAAAAGCGGGTGGCTATCAGTTGATTTTCAACGCCAAGAGCTCCGGCTATATGAGCAGCACTCTCATTGTTAAACTCACGATAGGTGAGGATGTTTACAGCCGCCAGATAGTACAGTTTCAGTAATTTGTTTTTTGGTTTTATAGCGATGCGGGGGCTTGCCGAAGGCAAGCCCCCGCGTTTTTTATTTTGGTCAACGTAATGCACAGTACTTCTCAAAACGGGTTGGAAAATTCGGGTAGTTTAAGAAGGCGTTTTGTTACCCCGATAATGATTACATATTCTACAGATTATACAAGATGATGTACACTCCGCAAAGAGTGGAACCCGTCCAATAATTACAGGCACATAGAATATAAAAATGCGCAGGTTAAGTTGCACGATGCCGGAGGCATCACAACTTTATCGCACTATATGTTTGTTCCTTTTTTCCCTTACAATTATTTGTGTTTTGCACCTTCTTTTGTGCTTCTTTGTAACCTTTTGTTATGTGTGTTTCCGGGGGCGCGCCCCAACGGCGCCCGCCCCGAAATCTTCATTCAATCAAACTTCGCAGCAACTATCCTGCGAGCCGCCGCAGGCGCGGGCACGGAGATACGGCGCGTCTATGAAACTCATCACAACCTTGCGGGCAGTAACAAAACACCATTCATTCCGAAATACAACTACACTTCACGCCTGTATCATAAAAAATAAAATTGTACAGAAGTAACTAATCCCCTGATTCATTTTTTAATTTTACGAAACATTTTCCGTTAATGAAGCGATTTATATATATTCTTTTATATGTATGTATATCGCTCCCGGGGTCTGCGCAGTTCTGGACCTGGGCTGAAACAGCCGGCGGCGTACTGCCCGATGAAGCCAACGGATGTGCGATTGACCCTGCCGGTAATATGTATTTATCGGGGTTCTTTTTCAGTTCCTCTATCAATTTCAATAACGGAAACTCCATGAACAACAGCGGTATTTGCGATGGGTTTATCGTTAAGTACCAACCTAACGGAAACTCCGTGTGGGCATCGCGCATCAAGGGCAACGGAGAAGATAAAGCTACTGATTGTACCATTGACCGATTTGGAAACGTAGTGGTAACGGGTTATTTCAACAGTGCATCCCTGCAATTTGGCGGTAATAACGCACACAGCATTAATAACTACGATAATAACGCCAGCTCGTTTGATGCTTTCATCGCCTGCTACAATCCTGCAGGCACTCCTTTGTGGTTCAAGGCAATAGGCCGCGAAGATGATGACGGAGGCAGAGGTGTTACGACCGATGCATGGGGGAATGTTTACGTTACCGGTTGGTTTCGCGGCGCTTACATTACTGTGGGAGGCATTACCCTCCATAACAAACAACCCGGCGGTGGTACATCCGACGTGTTTCTGATTAAGTATAACTCCGTCGGACAGGTGCAGTGGGCAAAAAGTTTTGGCAGTAAAGATGACGACAAAGGCAATGCCTGCGCTATTGATGTAAACGGAAATGTGTATGTAACCGGCTATTACAAAGGGGACAGCATACTCGTTGAAAACATAAGCCATCCCAACCTGGGAAGCAAGGATGGCTTTATCATAAAATACAGCCCTGCCGGGACTTTGCTCAGCGCAAAATTTTTCGGTGGCGCCGGAGGCGATGAGCCCTTCGCCTGCGCTACAGACAGCTTGGGCGGTGTATATGTCACAGGGGGCTTTGCCAGTCCTTCGTTTACGTGCGATGGCATTCCCGCTGTGAATACAGGCGGCAGCCATGATGTGTTTTTAATGAAAACAGACACATCCCTCTACACACACTGGATACGAACAGGTGGCAGTAACGGCTCAGACGAAGCACGCGCCTGTGATGTAGATCGCTGGGGCAATGTGGTCATTACGGGCGTTTATACCGGTTCTTCTGCTGCCTTTGGCAATAATAACCTGAACAACAACGGCGGGGAAGAAATATTTATCGTGAAATACAAAACCGATGGCACCATGCTTTGGGCGCGTAAAATCGGAAAAAGCAAAGACGATGGCGCGAATGACTGTGCTTTACACCCAAATGGCAGAATTGTAATTGCCGGGTATTACAACAGCTCTACGCTTACGCTCGGAAACATCACACTCGACAACTCGTATGTGGGAGTGGCAACCTCCGATGTGTTTATTGCCAACACTTGTTATCCGCTGCAAATAAGTCAACCGGTTACGGCATGCCATACGCTTTTGTGGGTTAACGGATTAACATATCTGCCGGGAAGTTACACCTTGCATGAACACAAGAGCGGAAGTACCAATCAATCCTGCGACTCGGTCTTAACGTATCACATCACGGTACACCCGCCTTCGTATTTCACCGATACGCAAGTGGCTTGTGGCGCTTTTACGTGGATAGACGGTAACCTTTACACAGAAGACAACGACACGGCCTCCTATGTTTTGCCGGGTGCTTCTTCGCTCGGTTGCGACTCTGTAGTGACATTGCATTTAACGGTAATAAAACCCGATACACAGGTTGTGATAAACGGTAATGTGTTTACGGCAATGGCCACCAATGCCACATACCAATGGGTGAATTGTACCGATGGTTTCAGCCCCCTCACCGGTGAAACGGGCCAAACTTTCGTGCCTTCGGTTCCGGGAAGCTACGCAGTGGTAATAACACAGCATCATTGCACAGACACTTCGGCATGTTACTGGCTCCTCATTACATCTTCAGTTGGCGACTCAGAAATCTCAAAAGCGTGGGAAACGTTTCG
>JANWXI010000035.1 GCA_025057415.1 Chitinophagales bacterium | reverse complement strand
ACACATCTACTCAAAATATTAGATTTATTCATTATACAAATCATCACGGCAACATCTGCTTTATTGCGTTGCTTTGTGCAACTGAAGGACTGCCTGTGCGTTTATGTGGGTGAGGGATGCGAAGGGCGCGAGCGTAGCGAAGCGGCCGCGCCCGCTCCGTTGAAAAACAAACCACGCGCGGGCGCGGCGGGAGCGAAAGTGTACCCCGTAGCAAGCCCGACCCCGCTGCCTTGCAGCGCTTGGCAGCGGGGGCACCCCACAATAGTTAATAGAATTATTTACCTGGAGGTGATTTAAATTTTTGAAGTAAAAAAGTCGGTATTACCCGTGTGAGGATTCAAACTAACCCGGTAATATTCGGTTTTACGGGAGTTTATGTGTAATTTAAGTATTAATTGCTATGCTACGGGAATATACCCATGGCGTAGTAGCTATCGCGTATTTTGTTAATAGATACGGCAAATGCGGCTGTGCGCAGGTCAGGTATGTTTTTTCTGCGTTTTTTGAACTCGCGTATGTCGCGGTATGCCTCAATCATGGTGTCTTCGAGGCCGCTGTTGACGAGGTCTATTTCATCAGCGCCGTGAATGAGTTGCTCAACTTTCGATTTGTTTACCTGACGCCCCGTCATTTCTTCAACCAACTTTATAAATCCGCGTTGGTGTTTTTCTTCCCAGCGTTTTTGCATACGTCCGAAGCGCACGTGGGAGAGGTTTTTCAGCCATTCGAAATACGAAACGGTAACTCCACCGGCGTTGATGTATATGTCAGGTATTATCATTACGCCCTTTTTGAGTAGAATTTTTTCGGCAGCGGGGGTAACCGGACCGTTGGCTGCCTCGGCAATAATTTTTGCTTTGATGCGGTTTGCGTTTTTGTCGGTAATTTGTTTTTCAAGAGCCGCGGGTATCAGGATGTCACATTCAATTTCCAAAGCCAAAGCCGTGTCAGCAATATATTTTCCTTTGGGGTACCCCTTTACCGATTTTTTCTCGGTGCGGTAGCGGTGCAGGTCTATAGGGTCTATACCGTTTTCATCATAGATAGCGCCATCGCTCTCAGCTACGGCAATCACTTTGGCTCCATATTCGCGTATGATACGCGCGGTGTGGAAGCCCACATTCCCAAGCCCCTGAATAACTACCCGTTTACCCTCAAGGCCGGTGCTTAGACCAATGTCTTTCATATCATCAGCGTAAGAGCAAATTTCATTCAGGGCATAAACTACCCCGCGCCCTGTGGCTTCGGTGCGGCCTTTAATGCCGTTGAGCGAAACCGGTTTTCCGGTCACACAGCCGTAACCATCAATTTCACCGGGGCGAAGGGTCATGTAGGTATCTAAAATCCATGCCATTTCACGCTCTCCGGTGCCATAATCGGGCGCCGGAACATCAATGCCCGGTCCGATGAAATTCTTTTTGACAAGCTCTGCCGTGTACCGGCGCGTAACGGCTTCCAGTATTTCGGGAGGTGTTTGCCGGGGCGAAATTTTGATGCCACCTTTAGCGCCTCCGAATGGCACATTCACAATGGCACACTTGTAGGTCATGAGGGCAGCAAGCGCCATTACCTCATCCTGATCTACCATGAGGGAGTAACGGATGCCTCCCTTGGTAGGCATACGGTGGTGAGAGTGTTGCACGCGGTACGCCTCTATCACTTTCACCTGGTTACCATACTTTACCGGAAAGTGAATTTTGTAGATGCTGTTACATGCTTTGATTTGGTCTAATAAGCCCTGTGGAGTGTCGGTAAATTGTGCGGCGCGGTCAAAATAGTACGATACGCTGTCAGAGAAACTGAGTTGGTTAAGATTTACTTTACCGTTTTTTTCAGCCATAAATCAGGTTTTAAAAAAGCGCTGCGCCTTGTAAGGTTTGCAGCGTTGCAAAGGGATAAGTTTTTTCTGAAATACAAAATAGCGGTGAGTTTACTGAAATTCACCGTTGCGGAGCTACTGTAGCGTTGCATGGATAACTCCTTGTATTCAGGGTGAAACAACCAGATACAGATACTTATTTGGGTTCAATGGGCAGCGGCTTAAGTTCCTTGCGTTCTATTTGTTTTTGCTCCAGCTGCCTGGGTGAATTTTCTTTTTGTTCACCACTCTCACCTTCTTTGGTTTTTTTGTTTTTGCGGCCCGGCGGCTCATCGGTAAGCGAAATTCCAACACCACCTTTTTTAGGTCCGCCGCTTGTGAAATCAAACAAGAGAGAGAAGCGCAGCGTGTTGTCCAAAGGATTGCGCTGGATGGTGGTAGGTATCAGGTAAGAGAAGTTTAGTCCTGCAATGCTGTATTTAAGGGTTAGCCCTGCCGTAAGGAATTGGCGGGCGCCTTTAGTGCGCGGCTCGTAGAAGTAGCCGAAGCGCACCCCGAATTGTTTGTTGTACATGTATTCCGCACCCACACCAAAAGTGAATTCGCGCATTTCCTCTCTGAAGCGGCTGCCGGGGGTACGGGTTATCTTGCCGTTTTTGTCGCGGTACATCTCACCGGGGGCATCGGCAAACGACGTGAACATGCCGGTAATCGGGCTTTTTTGGCGCCAGTCCGCAAAGCCATCGTTGTTTTTGTCATATTCAGGGTTGCGAATTACGTCCAGGGTGTCACCTGGAAATTCGGTGGGAATGTCGAGGGGCTGCGGGGTGGGCACCAGAAGCCGGTTGATATCTGTATATATGCCCACGGCATTTTTGTTATCAATGTTTAGTGTGTAGCCAAACCCGATGCCGAGGTTGGTGGGTAAATAATCGGCATTTTTTGCGTTGCGGGTATAGGATATTTTATTGCCAATATTGGAAAGGCACATGCCTACGAGTACATCGTGTTTCATAGTTCCTTTGCCGAAGCGCTGTTGGTACAGCCACGATACATCGGCTGCGCCTGCGTAACCCGGAAACGTAGGCACCCCGCCTACACCAATATTGCTTAAATTTGAGTAGATAAATCGCAAGGTAGCGGCAATGGCGAAATGCTTACCAAGTTTACGGGAGTATCCGGCATCAAAACTGAACTCCTGAGGGCGAAATTGTCCGATTTCCTGACCGCCGGCGTCTGTAAAAGTAATAGTACCGAGCGAAAAATACTTCAATCCCAGTTGGACGGTTTGTTTTTCTTTTACCTTGTAGTAACCCGAAAGCCCCCCCATGTATATGTCGTTTACGAGGGCTTTGAGCCAGGGAGTAAAGGAAATGGAGAATCCGTAATCAGTTTCTAAAAAAGCCATTTTGGCAGAGTTTAAAAAAACTGCGTTGACATCTGCAGGGGTAGCTATACCTACATCACCCATACCACCAGCCCGGGCATCGGGGTTAATACGCAAAAAGGGTACAGCGGTGGTAACAGTGTTGATTACCTGCCCGCCTTTAACATAGCCAACTACCTGGGAGTATCCCTGCGTTATGAAAAGCAGAGAGGAAAAGACAAAGCACGTAAGTTTGGATAAATTCATTGCAAAGGTCGTTTAGGTAAATATACTCCGATAGACGTGCGTTGGGTAATTGGGTGCTAATTTACCGCAAAAGAACTAACTTTTCAAATTTATGTGCCTGATTGCCCCGGCTGTCGCGTACAGATAGTTTATACACATACACACCTTTACCAATAGGATTACCGTAATCATCTTTACCATCCCATTCTATTTCGTTAACCCGATAACCTTCACAATAAATGGTCTGCTGTATGTTTTTCACTAACTTTCCGGATACGGTGTAAATCTGTACGCTCACGTTCAGGTCTTCACAACTGCGGTTGTGCTCAAACATAAATGAAGTACGGGTAGTAAACGGGTTGGGATAGTTGTAAACATGCTTCAAAGCCAGTTTGGCATCAGAAACGACCACAAACTCCGTGTATTCTTCACTGCTATTGTTATGTATATCCCATGCTTTCACCTTCAGGGTATGTCGCCCTTCCGAAAGTTTGCTGAATGGGTACCGGATGGTTCCACGCCGGTAGTCGTCTAACTCACTCTCATAGTAATCATTCAGTATAATTTTATTTTGCTGATTGTTGTCTAATACAACAGCGAGGTCGTGACCAATGCCGTTGCCGGCTGTATTAATACCGCTTTCGTCTTCAAGTTTTACCAGTAGTACCGGAGATGCGTTAGTAGTACCGCCAAATACGAATTTTTCATCGTTCATAAATATTTTCACAACAGGGCCATTTGCATCGGCAGTAAATGTATCGGCAGCGCCGCCTACAATAATATCATGTGTATAGCCGTTGGCATCGTTGCCTTTGCCGTCCTCGGCATAGTAGCTGATGCGTCCCGGGCCGTATTGATAAACAATGTCTTTGGGTACGATAAATGTGAAACTGAATTCTCCGTTGGTAACACTGGCTTTTCCTTTAAAGAGTACATTGCGATAGAGCTCAAAATTTTTAATGGGGCTATCGTTATCGTTGCCGAGTGTAGATAGTTTAGATATTTTATCATATACCACGGGGAATACCGTGCCGTTGAAGTTTTGCAGTTTCTGGTTATTGTCATCGCGCACTTCTCCGCGAATTGTGATTTTGGCGAGGGCTTTGAGTGTATCGTGAGGTTGGGAAACCGGTACGTTGTTTACTTGTGTTGTCACCACGTTGTAGCGGGGGTAGTTAAGTGTAAGTGCAGGGTCGCCAAGCAGCACAAACTTACGGGTATTATCAATAGAGGTGTTTGCGTTGTTTTTGGTGAGCATCAGAATCTCGCCCAATGTGTAGTTTACACCGTTTGGTTGTTGAAACATATACTCAAATGCCTTGCGGTTAAGTACATCGTTGGCGCTTGAGTAAACCAGGCGCACTGTAGTAAAAGATGCAATCGCACCCCCTTTACCGTTTACGATTAACCATTCACCGGCTGTGCGGTCCTGCAAATCAAAGCGGCTGAATTCACAGGTAGCAGTAATGAAAAGCGGCAGCTTTTTGTTTTCCAGTTTTACAATTTCGCTCATGTTAAATATGCGCTCATCAGCCCAGTTGGTTTCTCCGCCGTGCCCTACCCAATTCAAGATGAGGGTGCCTGCGTATAAACGATTGATGATAGCGGTGTTCACATCAGGATAGCGCGCACCTGCCGAAGTTGAAACCTGTTTGTACGCATCTAAGTATATTTTGTCAAAGTTATATTCAGGATACAGTGTGCGGGTATCTTCAGCTAAGTCATCTGAGCTGTTAAAGTGTATGCCGTAATCCCCGTCATCTGCTACAAAAGTTATAACATTTCGCCAACTGTTATTGTCGGTTACCTGAATGCAGGAAGCATCGGGCGATGGGTTTTTGTAATTTTTAATTTTGTTTACCATTGTAATGGCTTCTAACTCGGTAGCCACTGGCAGCCGGCCCACAGCTATATCAATTTTTTCGCTGCCGTTATTGATATCACCGCCTTCGTCATCGTCCAATAAGCCGAAAAAATCATCACTGGTGTAAGAGCTTAGCGGTGAGTCGCTCTCATCGGTCTGATATGTGGGAATAAATTCCTGGTTTCCGCTAATGCGGTTCTTAGGGTCGTATGACCCATCGCCCATAAGTAATAAGAAACGGGGTAAAAGCGATACATCATTTCCGGCGCGTACGTACAGCATGCGCATAAAATCGCGGATAGCCGATATGTCTTTTCTACCACTGCTAAATTCGTTGTATATCTGCCCCACGGGCACCACTTCAACGCTCAGTCCCGTCACTTGCCGGTGGAAATTTCCAAGTTCGTTGCTGGCGCTTAAAAAGTTTTCGTGGGTAACTATCACCATGTCGGGTTGACCGATACCATGCAAGTCCTGATTGGGCACTGCACCGGTGTACTCAGGAACCGGAAAATTCATACCGGGCGTAAAAGCAACAAACTGTCTGAGCGCCGGGGTGGGTACTGTAAACACATACTGGGAGCCGCTAAAAGCACCGCTCATCTGTTTAATGTTGCCGGGGTCTGTTACGTCCCATACCTGCAAAGCTGGGTTGGCGTTGCCAATAGTAAATTGAGTAATTTTACCCGTGCCAACACTTTCTGCGCTGCGAAACGCCAATTCGTTGCCCGCCATACTAAGGTTGCGTTTGCAGATAGCTTCCACGTAATCTATGTAACCGGTACTGCCAGTTGAACCGGTAAACGTAATAGTAAAGTTCAATTGGTCTGATGAGGCATTGAAATTTGCAGATTGCAGTGTTCTGTTTGTTGCGTTAGGATAGGAGCCGCCAATCTGAATTGGTGGTACAGTTTGGTTGAGTATTTGGGTTCCGTTGACTGTAATCGTAAAGCTGGTTGTGGTTTTGCTATTAGCCGCCACCTTGGATCGTACCAATACAGGTGATGATGTGACCAAACCCGGAAAGTAAAATGAAAAACTCCTAACATTGTCAAAACTTGTCATTCTGTCACCTAACCACGACTTACCGCTTTGCAGCGGCTGCTCGGTATCATTTTCATAAAAGGCGTAATCATCAAACGTGGTGAGGAAAGTGTTGGCTGTACCGCCTTCGTTAGATAGCTGCACACGCTTACCTGTGCCTGCGTTGATTGTTAAAAAGTAATGGTTCTTATCGCTATAGAGATTTTTTTCGTGTGTAAACGTGCCGTTGGAAGAGTTGAAATGCCACTTATCAGGTCCTTCTGCATAAAACAGCAGGTAATCGCCTTCATCTATTCGGTTGTTGTTGTTCTGGTCAATCAGCAAGGTGGGGTTTTCCAGTAAATCATCGGGGCGGGGTACAGCATTTTCATCGGGGATCATACCTCCGCCATTGCCAAAAATTGCCAATTTATTAGCAACTATCTCCGAGGGATTTACACCCAGCGTATTTTTTAAAAAGTTATAATCTATTTTGTAAATGCCTCCCGCAGTAATGCCTAATTTATACCAAGTACCGGAAGCCAATACAGAGTGTGTGGCATAAGAGGTTGCTCCGCGTTTTTGAGGCGTGGGTTTAATGTGCAACTGTAAAACAAATGACACAAGTTTTTCCGTTTCACCCTGGGCATTTTTGCGAAAAGGGACTATTTCAATGTGCGCAAAATGTTTTTTGCGCTCTGTGGCTAACCGGGCGTTGATTTGCGGCTCACTTTTAATGTAGGCAATGCATTCATTGTTGAGCTTTACCGGCGCGTAAACCGGGCTTTGCAGGTCAGCCGTAATTTCTCCGGCGGTAGCTATTGGAACATCCTCTACATATATCGGCAACAGCGACATGCGCTCGTGGTGGGAAGCGCCATCAAAAGTCACCTGCTTGTATGTTCCTCCCCGGTAGTCAATTATGGTTTTAAGCGTATCATGCCAGCGGATGTTTCGAGGGTATGTAGTTTGTGCCTCTGATGAACAAAAACCGACAAAGACAATGAAAAAGGGTAAAATACGTTTTGATTTGCGCATGCTGGGAGGTGAATATGACATTCGGTTGTTTATTTTTGCCGGCTTAAATTTTCGGAGCAATAACGGAAAGTGAAAATACATATTGTTTATTAAAGCTAAAACAAGCAGGGTTGGTACGGTTATGTAAAACGGTGTTGGCGGCTGTTCTGTTCACTTGCAAGGCGTATGCTCAGGAAGTGGAAATGAGTCAGTATTTTGTTTCACAACTCCACACAAACCCTGCCATGGCGGGTATATCATACGGTCCCCGAATAACGGCATCGTACCGAAACCAGTGGAGTGCGATGGGAGATGGATTTAACGGCGGCTTCACTACTTACATGGCGGGTTTTGATATGTACATCACCTCCATACGCGGAGGGGTGGGGTTGTTATTTACAGGGGATCAGATAGCTAATAACCTGTACGCGACCTATAAAGCGAGTATCATGTATGCTCAGCAGTTTAAAATCAACCGCAAAATGGCTTTTCGCCTTGGTATCAGCGGTACGTATGTACACGCCCGCATACGTTGGAATGAGCTTCTTTGGAGTGATATGATAGACCCTTACACCGGTTTTTTTAACAACGTAAATGTGCCCAATCCAACGGGAGAAATACCCCCCGGGCGCACCGTTAATCACCAGGGCGATGTAGGCGCAGGCGCACTATTTTTTACTGAAAAATTATATGTGGGCTTGGCGGTTAATAACCTTACTATGCGTAAAAACTCCTTCACCGGCGTGGATGATGCCCGCGTGCCCATGCGCCTGGCGGCTCACTTCGGTGGCAACATACTCATCCGACACCGCAAAGACATGTTGTATAATATTTGGCTATCGCCCAACGTTATATTTATAAATCAAGGCAGGGCACTCCAGGTGCAGGGGACTTTCCTTACAGGGATTAGTTTTGCCTATTTTGGCATGGGCGCCCGCCATAGCATATACAATATGGATGCCGTAATAGCACATCTGGGCTTTAAGAAGGGTAAATTCAGGGTGGGTTACAGCTACGATTATACGGTTTCAAAGTTAATTAACCGAACCGGTGGAACACACGAGCTAACTTTTACGTTTAACTGGTCGGGCGAGGACAATTCCCTTAACCCCAAAGCATTAAAAGGGTATGTGCCTTGCCCCGATATATTGCGTTGATAAAACAAAAAGATGACTGTTATTAACAATTAAATAAACAGTTTTTTATTGCGCTTTTGTATTTTTAATGAAAATCACTTTTTTAGCAACTTTGTAACACACAAACCCGTAAAAACTAAACCGAACCAATAATGAAAATTCGTAATTTGTATCCGTTTCTGGCCGTACCGGTCATATTAGGACTGGCCTCTTGCGGCAAAGAAAAATCGGCTGTAACCGGTTGGAATTACAACGACCCGAAAAACGGCGGTTTTGAAGTGGTAAAATACCAGGGTCAGGAAACAGGACCCAATCTGGTGTTCATTCAAGGCGGCACGTTTGTTATGGGTAACACTGAGCAAGACGTAATGTACGAATACCACAACATACCTCGCAGGGCTACCGTATCATCCTTTTACATGGACGAGACCGAAATTGCCAACGTACACTATCGCGAGTACCTTTACTGGATGGTTCGCGTATTTGGCACCGATTTCCCCGATGTGGTGAAAAAAGCGCTGCCCGATACGCTTGTTTGGCGTGACGAGCTCGCTTACAACGAACCCTATGTGGAATACTACTTCCGCCACCCTGCCTACAACTTTTACCCTGTAGTTGGTGTAAACTGGCTCCAGGCTAACGACTTTGCACGCTGGCGCAGCGACAGGGTTAACGAGCGGCTCCTTATAAACAAAGGTGTATTGGCTGAAAATCCCTCACAAGTCGGCAGTGACAATTTTAATACAGAAGCTTACCTGATTGGTCAATACGAAGGTGCTGCCGGTAAACGCCCGATGAAAGACCTGAACCCGAGTGGTTCAGGTACCCGTCACGTCCGCCTGGAAGACGGTATCTTATTGCCTAATTACCGATTACCCACTGAGGCAGAATGGGAATATGCCGCATTAGCTCTCATCGGCAATCAACCCTCTAAAGGAGAAGAGCGTATTACTGACCGAAGAATATATCCCTGGAATGGTACTTCTACCCGCTATCCAAAAAGTGGCATGTGGCAAGGTGAGTTTCTCGCAAACTTTAAACGTGGCCGCGGAGATAACATGGGTATTTCGGGTAAGTTGAATGATAATGCTGATATCACTGCGCCGGTGAAATCATTCATGCCTAACGATTTTGGATTATATAACATGGCTGGCAACGTAAATGAGTGGGTGCTGGATGTTTACCGCCCTATGACTACCATTGATGCCAATGACTTCCGCATTTACCGCGGTAATGTTTTCATGACCAAAGTGCTCGATGCCGATGGTAACCCTGTTGAAAAAGACAGTTTAGGCCGCATCCAATACCGCGAGGTTACGCAGGAAGAGAGCGCCAACCGCAGAAATTACCGCCGTGGAGATGTGCGCAATTACATTGATGGCGATGAAGTATCTGCTGTGGACTACAAGTACGGTCAGTCGTCTCTCATTAACGAAGAAAGCCGCGTTTACAAAGGGGGTAGCTGGAAAGACCGCGCTTACTTTTTATCGCCCGGCACCCGCCGCTTTCTGGATCAAAACCAGGCTACCGATGACCTCGGTTTCCGCTGTGCCATGGATCGCGTGGGCTCTCCCTCCGGCAACTATATGAAAGGAGGGAAAGGTGGTAATAACTTCCCGCGCGAAAAAGGCAAAAGAAAAATGAAGGGATAGTCAACGATAATTTCCATCCATCACCAATTTTTCACTACGAAACCCGCATCAGTTGTGCGGGTTTTTTATTAGCTAATAAAACTATAATTTTTACAGAACAAAAAAATAATTTAGATTTACCTAAAAATGAGCAGACATCGGTCTCTGGAGGAAGTTCACGCCAGCATAGACACAACGCGCGCTACCACATGGGGCAAGCGCCTGCTTTTGTACATGGGACCGGCTTTTCTGGTGGCGGTGGGATATATGGACCCCGGTAACTGGGCTACCGATATTGAAGGGGGTAGCCGTTTTGGGTATAAGTTATTGTGGGTGCTGTTGATGAGCAATTTGATTGCCCTGCTCATGCAGAGTTTGAGTGCCCGATTGGGCATTGTCAGCGGCCGCGATCTGGCGCAAGCATGTCGCGAAACTTACCCCGCCGCGATTAACTTACCCTTGTGGGTACTTGCCGAAATTGCAATTGCCGCCTGTGATTTGGCTGAGGTACTCGGTATGGCCATCGGCTTGAAACTCCTGTTTGGCTTGCCCTTACTTTGGGGCGTGGCGTTAGCTGTAACAGACACCTTGCTGATACTTTACTTACAAAAGAGGGGTATGCGATACATGGAGGCAGTCATCCTCTCGTTGGTAGGGGTGATAGGTTTTTCATTTTTAATTGAAATGATTTTTGCCCGTCCTGAACTTGTAGAAGTTACTACAGGTTTTGTACCCTCTGCTCTTAACGGATACGAGTTGTTTGTGGCGATAGGAATTATTGGAGCAACCGTAATGCCACACAATCTTTACCTGCACTCCAGCTTAGTACAAACACGCCGCAGCAGCGTTGGTGATGAGGGCAAGCGCCAGGCCATACGATTCAATCTGATTGACTCAACTGTTGCGCTCAACCTGGCGTTTTTGGTCAATGCATCTATTTTAATACTTGCAGCCACCGTATTTTACAAGCGGGGATTACAACATGTTGTTACAATAGAGGAAGCACATTCTATGCTGCAGCCATTATTGGGTCGCGAATTGGCACCCATACTATTTGCAGTAGCTCTCATCGCAGCGGGTCAATCCTCTACCATTACCGGTACCTTGGCTGGCCAAATCGTAATGGAGGGATTTCTGGATTTGCGCTTGGCTCCATGGCTCCGCCGGCTGATTACCCGACTTGTTGCTGTAGTTCCTGCTTTGTTAGTGCTATCTGTTATGGGAGAGGGCTATGTGGAAGAGTTGCTGGTTTTATCACAGGTTATTCTCAGCATGCAGTTGGGTTTTGCCGTAGTTCCCTTAATACATTTTGTGAGTGACAAAACACGAATGGGACATTTTGCGCTTTCGTTGCCATGGAAAATTATTGCCTGGTTGTGCGCAAGTGTCATCATACTACTCAACTTGAAACTTGTGCTTGAAAAGCTATTCACCTGGCACGAAACAATGCGTCACTTGCCTTGGGTGTATTACGGTTTGGTGTTGCCAGTATCCTTGTCGGTAGTTGCATTACTTTTTATTGTAATTTATTATGCTGCAGCTGGTAAATCAAAAACCATGCGCAGTAAAAGCACACCGCATAAACCGGCTGCAGAAATTCCGGTTATTCCTTCCCTATCGTATCAAAAAGTAGCAATATGTGTTGACTTCAGCAGCCATGATATCCGCGCTATTACAGAAGGAATGGCGCATGGCGCCAAGGATACGCAATTCTATTTGCTGCACGTGGTAGAGTCGGCAGGGGCGCATTCGTACGGAGAACACATTTACGACTCTGAGACAGATGACGATTTGCAGCAACTGCAAAAGTACGTTAACGACCTGGAGGCACAGGGTTACCGTGTGACACCGCTGTTGGGTTTTGGTAAACCACACGAGGAATTAGCGCGGATGTGTCGCAACGTAAATGCAGAGCTGCTGGTAATGGCACGGCACGGCCATAGTGGCATCATGGGCTACATCCTGGGCGAAACCATTGGCAAGGTAAGGCATCGGGTAAAGTGTAAAGTTCTCGTGGTATAGGTATAATAATTTTTTTTTGTTTATTCTTTTTCTGCGATTGTCAGTCAACTTTTCAATTCTGCAGAACACACTCAAGTAAGCATAAAAATCACGATGTAAGTTTTTCTTGTCCGTGTAAGTAAAACACTTAATGTATATTTATCACCGGTTTATTGCATTGTGAAAAATATTTACACAACAGGCGATAAGAAAACTTACCGCAAAGTAGTAACAAAGGAAGATGTTGCCCGTTTTGATAGCGGAACGGTGCACGAAGTGTATGCTACATTTGCTTTGGCACGCGATGCCGAATGGAGCAGCCGATTGTTTGTTTTGGATATGAAAGACGAAGATGAAGAAGGCATAGGTACTTTCGTACACATTAACCATCACGCGCCTGCATTGATTGGTGAGGAGGTAGTATTTGAAGCAACCCTTGAGGAATTGAAAGGCAACACAGTAAACTGCCGCATAACGGTAACAGCAGGCCAACGCCTTATTGCCACCGGCAGAACCGGTCAAAAAATATTAAAAAAAGATAAAATTAAAAATTTGTTTAATACAATACAGAAACACTGATATGCCGCTTACCCCGCCTGATAAAATAAACATCCAAAACAAAAAAGCAGCGTTCGATTACGAACTGCTCGAGCGCTTCACAGCCGGTATTCAACTTACCGGCAGCGAAATCAAGAGCATACGCCAGGGGGGTGGCAGTATCCACGAGGCATATTGTATTGTACGTGATGGAGAGATATTTATTAAAGGGATGAATATTCCGGAGTACGAGTATGGTGCTTATGCCAATCACGTGCCAACGCGGCTTAGGAAATTACTGCTCAGGCGCCGCGAAATCAATCGCATTGCTTCCAAAATTAAAGAAAAAGGACTGACCCTGGTACCTGTACGTTTGTTCATAAATGAACGCGGGTATGCCAAATTGGAAATAGCGCTGGCACGTGGTAAAAAAAGTTATGACAAACGTGAAACGATTAAACAAAAAACTTCTAAACGAGAGATGGAGCGCGCCTTGAAACGCTATCGTTGAGATTTTAAAAGGATATGATTTTGAACTCAATACGGCGGTTTTCGGCATAACTCGCATCGTTGCAGTTTTGCCCGCGGCTGCAATCGCATGAATTTGCTGGACGTGTAGCCCCGTATTCCCGTACGATAATTTTTTGATTATCAATTTTTTGCATGAGGTAGTTGCTGATTTGCTTAGCTCTTTGAGCTGTAATGTCTTTTGCCTCGCGGCAATCGGCATGAACGCCAACCTCAACCTGCAGCGTGGGGAAGTTGTCAAACATTTTTACGAGACCTTCCAACGCCTGTATATGTGCATCATTTAAATAAGCCATGTTAAAATCAAAATACAGCACCGGCATGGCACCGCTGCGCTCGCGCTTCACAAGCTCCAACTCCACCTCCAGTTTACGCCCTGCGGCAACCTCTTGCTGTGTCAGCAAGTAAGTGAAACGCATATAACTCGTTCCACTTGGGGCAATGGCGTTTACTTCTAACCAGTGGAGGTGGCTGGGGTTTAAAGCAAAGGTGACTTCTCCCTCGGGCCCGGTTACACGTTGTAGCATCCTACCGGTCATCTGATCCCGGATACTCACTTCGGCTCCCATAACCGGTGCACGACTGATTTTGTCGAAAACCATAATGGTGAAATCAACGGCATCACCGGCGTACGCGTGCAGCGCCAAAGCTATCGCCAGCCATGTAGTAGTAAGTCGCATGTTAAAAGGTTTACTGTACCTTGCCTTTGAGCATAGGTACAAAGCGAAATGCTCCGAATTCCTCTGTTTCGTACTGGTCTTCTCCGTGTTTGGTAATACGGAGCATACGGCAGTTGTTCTCGGCTCCAAAAGGCAGTACTATAACCCCTTTTACGTGAAGCTGTTGTAAAAGTTTCCCCGGCAGCTCAGATACTGCCGCCGTGATGATGATTTTATCAAAAGGAGCCACATGCGGCAGTCCCTCAAATCCATCCCCAAAATAACAACGCACAGGCCATAGGGTGCCATGTTTACGCCAGGTGAGTTTGCTGTTATCGGCCGGCTTATCTTTATCCTTTTCCCTTTTCAGGTATTCATGCAGCCATTTTAAAAACGGTTCGGTTTGCCGAAACAATTCGCCTTGCCGTTCAATAGTATAAACTCTGGCGCCCATATACATGAGTATAGCGGCCTGGTATCCGCTCCCTGTGCCTATTTCCAGTATTTTATCATCGGGTTTTACCCGCAATAATTGCGTTTGAAAGGCTACCGTGTAAGGTTGCGAGATGGTTTGGCCGGCCCCTATCGGAAAGGCCTTATCTTCATAGGCATGGGTTTCATAAAAAATACTATCCCCCTTGAAAAAGAAATGACGGGGAACCTTATCAATGGCCTCCAGCACGTTTTCATCCGTTATTTCTTTTTCGCGCAGTTGCTGTACGAGTTTGGCGCGCAAGCCACGCAGCCGGTATGTATCATACAAATTCACTATACAAATTAAAACAAAAGTAATGTGCAAGCGTACTAATTAAAAACATTTTCTTAGATATTCACATAAATACCCTTGTAAAAATACCAAATATTGCTCTATAGGTTTTCACCCCTTCGTGGTTATTATCAATTGTGTTATACTTCAAATTTAAATCACCACGAGGAGATTGATTGACTAACTATTATGGGGTGCCCCCGCTGCTCTGCTCCGCAGCGGGGTCGGGCTTGCTGCGGGGTACGCTGCCGCTCCCGCCGCGCCCGCGCATGGTTTGTTTTTCAACGGAGCGGGCGCGGCCGCTTCGCTCGCGCCCTTCGCATCCCTCACCCACGTAAGCGCCCAGGCAGCCCCTCTGTTGCACAAAGCAGCACAGGTGAGCAGGTGTTACAGCGATAATTTGTATAATAAATAAATATAATGAGTAGATGCTATGGGGAGCGCGCCCTGTAACATCCTCATCCAACTAAACTTCAATGCAACCACCTTTCGAAACGCTACAGGCGACTCGAGGGGTTATAATACTAATATTTCCATTCGCTGCAGCACCGCGCCTGCGCCAAAGGCGCGGGCGCGGCTCATCGCAGTCAGAAATTTAATAACCTTCAACTCAGTCCATCAAAATTTCGCAACCCGCCGCGGGCAGGTTACGAAAACACGTTCATTCTACATTTCCTGCAATACAATCGAGGATCGCACGCCTATAGCGGGCAACGCGAAATCCAACCAAATGTAATTAACCACATATAGCTCCTAAAACCACCTAACACCCAAACGCATCGCATTGAAATTGAGCAACTCATCAGCTACAACCCGCTAACATACATTAGTGTTGTACGATATTTTTACTTTTAGCAACACTCCAAACAATAAGGTATGCTAAGGGTACTTGTTGTATCGTTTACGTTTGTAAGACGGTATCCATGGCCCTCTCCGCTTACAGATGCTCTTATGCTAAACACTGTTCTTTAGAAATAACTACTGCATTCCTGATGTATATCATAAAATATTAAATCGTATCGGGATAACTAAACACCTGCTTCAATTCATTTCAATTCGGTCATGGCTACAAATTGTCACATTACTTGCTTAATGCCCTTTTTATAGATTAGCCCCACTCAAAATAACTCCACGATGAGTAAAATTAAATTCGGTACGGACGGTTGGCGCGCCATCATTGCAAAAGATTTCACAGTAGAGAATGTAAAAAAGGTAGCAGATGCTACCGCCCGTTGGGCGCTGAGTCGCAACCCGCAATGCAGTATTGTGGTTGGGTTTGACTGCCGCTTCGGGGGTTACCTGTTTGCAGAAGCAGCCATACAGATATTTTGCCACTATGGTATCAAGGTGTATTTTGACGAACACTTCGTTACCACTCCCATGATTTCACTCGCTGCCAAAAAACTTGGCTGCGAACTGGGTGTAATTTTCACTGCAAGTCATAACCCGCCTGCTTATAACGGATACAAACTTAAATCGGGTCAGGGAGGACCTTTGATACAACAGCACATCAGCGAGATTGAACAACTCATCCCAGACCACCCACCGGAGATAGCTGAAAAAACCATGATCGAATGGCAAAACGTTGGGAAGCTCGAATTGGTTGATTTAGAAACAATGTATTATAACCATGTTGCTGAACACTTTGACCTTCAAGCTATAAATGAGTCAGATTTGGTGGTGGCTTATGATGCGATGTACGGTGCCGGACAAAGAATTTTTCCGCGAATTATGCCACATGCCGAGGTACTACATTGCGAATATAATCCATCCTTTTATGGGCAGGCGCCTGAGCCGATAGCCAAAAACCTCCGCGAATTAGAAACCTACCTGCGCGAAATGAAACATGCAGATTTGGCTATTGCTACCGATGGCGATGCCGACCGTATAGGGCTGTACGATGGTTCGGGGAAATTCATTGATGCACATCACATCATTCTTTTACTGATACACATTTTACATAAGTACAAAGGTATGAATGGCAAAGTGGTGGTAGCATTTTCCGTATCAAACAAAGTTAAGAAACTGTGTGCCGCTTATGGGTTGCCAGTTGAGGTTACTAAAATTGGTTTCAAATACATTTGCGAAATAATGCAGCGCGAAGATGTACTGCTAGGGGGTGAAGAGAGTGGGGGTATAGCTGTAAAAGGCCACATTCCCGAGCGTGATGGTATTTGGGATGGACTGGTAATTGTAGACCATTTGGTACGACAGAAACAAAAATTACAAGACCTCATCCGCGAAGTTTACGATGTGGTGGGGCACTTTGCATACAATCGGTTAGACCTACACCTCAGCGATGAACAAAAAGCAAACATCATCCGTAATTGCGAAATTGGCAAATACAGAAATTTTGGTGACACATCGGTACTTCATGTAGAGAATCTAGATGGTTATAAGTACCATTTAGAGCACGAGGAAACAGTCATGATACGTCCAAGTGGTACGGAGCCGCTTTTGCGCGTTTACATAGAAGCTGCCACGGATGAGCGTGTAAACGAACTGATAGAAAAGGTTAAAAACGTATTGCTTAATGGTTAAAACAGCACTCATTACCGGGGCTACGCGCGGTATCGGCAAAGCATTGGCAGAAAAATTCGCAGCAGAAGGTTTTCAACTGGCGCTATGTGCCCGCAACGTTGAAGCACATCAGGCATGGGCGAAACAACTTGGCTCGCATACGTTATTGCTTGCCTGCGATGTAAGTAATACAGCTAACATTAAAGCATTTGCCGCTAAAGTGCTGCAAGATTTTGGTTGCCCCGATGTGCTCATCAACAATGCCGGTATTTTTTTGCCCGGTCAAGTGCATGATGAACCTGAAGGCACTCTTGAAAAATTGATGGCTGTAAATTTGTATAGCGCTTATCACTTGTGCCGTGAGATTGTACCCTGTATGAAAGAAAGGCGAAGGGGACACATCTTTAACATCAGCTCAGTAGCCGGATTGCGGGCATATCCCAACGGTGGTTCTTACAGTATTACAAAGTTTGCCATGCAGGGTCTCTCGCGGGCGTTGCGCGAAGAATTGAAACCATACAACATTCGCGTAACGAACGTAGTACCGGGCGCTACTTACACTGACTCCTGGAGTGGCACCGACTTACCGCACAGTCGGTTTATGACTGCCGAAGATATAGCCCGTTGCGTATGGGATGCCTATTCCCTATCGCCAAATACCGTAGTGGAAGAGATAGTTTTACGGCCTCAACTCGGGGATATATAACTTTTGGTTGTGTTAATTAATAAACTGATGAGGTATGCTCGTTCACCTATTAAGCACGGGTAATGGGTGTGTTTCGTCAAGGGGCTAAGCGTTTCATTGTCCAGCTACCGTCAGGTTTTTTTTCATAAGCCAGACGGTCGTGCAGCCGGTTGGGGCGACCTTGCCAGAACTCAAAATAATCAGGCATGAGGGCATAACCACCCCATTGTGCAGGTCGTGGGGTATCGGGCTTGCCTTTGATTTTCTCTAATTCCTGCTCTAAAAATTTTCGGTCGGGGATGACTTCGCTTTGGGGCGAAATGATAGCGCTGAGGCGGCTTTCATAAGGCCGCGATTGAAAGTATGTGTCTGAAACATCATCATTCACTTTTGTAATGCAACCTTCAATACGTACCTGTCTTTCCAGCTTATCCCAATAGAAAAGAAGGCAGGCGTTGGGGTTGCTGTCCAATTCGCGTCCTTTACGGCTAAGGTAATTAGTGAAAAAAACAAACCCTTGGGTCTCGTCATACGATTTAAGCAATACCATGCGCGAAGAGGGTTTTCCCTGTGTTGATACGGTGCTGAGTGCCATCGCGGTGGGCTCATGTATCTCGCTGTGGAGAGCATCACACATCCATCGTTCAAATTGTTGAAATGGATTGCGGGCGGCATTTGATTCGGTTAACTCGCTCATGCCGTAGTCGCGGCGTATGTGTTGCAAATCTTGTTTATATGAATTTTGCATAAAGCGCCTCTTGCTGCAAAAATCTGGAATAGTACAATGTATAAACGATGGTAAATATCATTACAATAACATGAATATGCCATAGAGAGTTTCAGCGCACGTCTATGCGAAATTCCTTAGTAGCGCTCACGATTCCGGCGGGGTAGTTTTGACCGGTGGTGAAACTGTTTTTGCCCGCTTCGAAGGATATACGGAAGCGGATAACGTCATAAGGGTCTAACGTGTCCGGCACGCGGTATTGTCCCGACCAAGTATATCGGTTAATGCGCGGGTCAAGGGTATCAAGCTTAACGAAGAAAAACGTATCGGGATAAGTTGGGGTGTAGGAACCACTCACGGAGTCAATATCATACAGGCATTTGACCCAGTTGAGGGGGCGATCGGTAGTGAATTGTATTTCAACCGGAAGTGAGTCGCCCGGAAAAAGACGCACAATAGTGGTGTCGGGTTTAATCAATGCAATTGGTTCTAGGGGCAATTCGGGTTCCTCTTTTTTACATCCGGAGAGGTACGACATCAAGGAAACGAACACAACCGCGAAAATGAATAACGAACGTGACATTATGACGATAACAGATTTAATTGTAAATAGAAATCACAAATATTTGAGCATCAAATCTACAACGGTTTGGTTGAATTTTCCATAAGGAGGCGTGAGTAAATTAGAAGGAGCGTTCCAGGCGCTCAGGACGGGTTTTTCGTTGCTAAATTCTCTGAAGCCCCACTGGCCGTGGCTTTTGCCAATTCCGGAGTTGTTAACACCGCCAAACGGTAGATAAGCATGGCCGTTTTGTATCAATGACTCATTGATGCAAACTGCGCCGGACGATGTATTCCGGATAATATACTCGCGGTTTTTGCGGCTTTTACTGTATATGTATAACGCTAGCGGTTTTTCACCAGCATTGATAAATCGCACGGCTTCCTCTAACTGGTTATAGGTCAAAACAGGCAATACCGGCCCGAAGATTTCTTCCTGCATCAGAAGCATATCGGGGGTCACGTTACTAATAATGGTAGGTGCAATGTAGTTTTGTGTTTCATCGGTCTGGCCCCCATCCTCCAACTTCGCACCTTTTTGAAGGGCATCATCAATGAGGCGTTTCACGCGGGCGTAATGGCGGGCGTTTACCATGCGGCAGTATGCGTTGCTTTGTGCAGGATTATCGGAAAACGCCTTGCGGGTTTGCTCAATCATAGAGCGTATGAAGGCCTCTTTGATGCTTTGATGCACAAAAACATAATCGCTGGCAATACAGGTTTGTCCGATGTTGAGGTATTTACTCCATATCAGATTGCGTGTGGTTTTTTGTAGGTTAGCAGTTTCGTCAACAATCGTGGGCGATTTGCCGCCTAATTCTAAGGTTACAGAAGTGAGGGTTTCTGCGGCTTTCGCCATAATGATTTTACCTACTGCCGGGCTGCCGGTAAAGTGGATGTGGTCAAAACGAAGATTGAGCAGTTCCTTGGCTACGTTCTGGTCACCGGTAATCACCGCAGCTTCGTTTTCGGGAAAGACACTGCTGACGATTTCTTTGATAAGAGCGCTCGTATGGGGTGTGTATTCGCTGGGTTTAATGATGGCTACATTGCCCGCGCCAACGGCGGCTATCAGGTTTTTGAGTGGAATTTGAAAAGGATAATTCCAGGGAGTTAGCAACAACACACGCCCTTTGGGTTCCCATACGATTTTTGCATTGGTACCGAAAAATACCAAAGGAGTATCCACTTCGGTTTCTGCAGCCCACTCATGCAGATGGCTCTGATACAAACGACTCTCGGCCACTACCGGGTAAATCTCAGAAAAGTCAGTTTGTATAGCGGGCTTGCGAAAATCCTTGTAGAGCGCTTCTTGTATTTTCTTGCGTTGAGCAAGAACAGTTTTTTCCAGTTGTTTTATTCTCTTTAACCGATCGCTGATAGATCGGTTTTTGACATGGAGAAGGTTTTTTTCTTGCGCCTGATAAATACGGAGAATCTCTTGAAATTGCGTATTCTCAGAAATGGGGACAATAACGGCAGAAGCTGCTTGCATGTGTAAGAATTTAGTAATGAAATTTAATAATTACCTGTTTTGTTGTTCGTATTCTTTCTTAATTTGACGAATCAAGTCCTTGCGAAGACCGGTTTGCTGTGAAATTTCGCTTACACTCATGCCCCGCCGCAGCATGTCAATCACCTTATTGCGATAATCTTCTCGCAAAATTTGATTTTCTACCTTTTCATCGCGCTGAAAGGAGGTAGGCGTGGTTTCCTTAACCTCCTTCTGTGTGTTGCAGGTATTGCACGAATATGTCCCTACCAAAATGATCAGCAAAACAATCGAAACAGGAAATACCCTACCTTTGAATATTCGCATTGGCAAAGAATAATAATCACCTGTATCCCTCTTCACAGAATTGAAAATTTTACGAGGCAATATAGTGAAAAAATCAAACTTTTACACTACATAGTTCGCACAGCAGCTGGCTGCGTGGGCTTCGGGTTTGGCTTTGAAGGTAAACCCCATAGATAAGATATAGCCCATCGCTTCGCTGAGGGCTGTATTGGAGCCGAAGCGAGGGTTGGTATTGATGTCAGCATGTACTTCCAGGTCTGTGTTATATTTATCAAACAGTGGACAAAGGTGATATGCAATTTCTATGGAGCGAGATACTTCGGTAAGTAGCCGCTCTTTTAGTCCCAGTTTTTGAGTGGTTTTGTAATAGTTTATAAACATAAAGCCACCCTTGCCTTTCCGTAACATCACGATTACGGTGGCAAATTCAGTTTCATTACCGCGCACCTGCGAGTCCGTGCCGATACACACTTTTATCTCATTGCCCAACTCTTTTTCATGAATAAGGGCGTTCTCTACAGCCTGCGAAATGGGTAATGGTACGGTAGAGCCGTCTAAACGATGCCATCTGCTATGTACAATTGAGTCCATGCGCCCGATTTTTGGATTAAAAATACTTTTTATCCGTTATAAAGGTCAATGGGTTAAATAAATTTGTCCACAAATATAGCGCTTCGAATAGACAGCGGATATCAGACGCAAAATAGCAGGCAAAGGTTGAGAAATGCACAAAAACAGGCGGCATGAAAAAATTCCGTAATGAAATTTTAGTAAAAATTTAACGACTTTACACCTGTGGCTTCAGATATACCGAATTCGCTTGCCTTGCCTTGCCTTTGTTGTACAAATACTGGAAAATGAAAAACACAGTAAAGAAATAAACGAAGGCGCCCAACGTGGCTTGAAAATTCCACTCTATTATATCCATAACGTATAATAAACTTATTGGTATAGACAAAAGAGATACCCCTAGTAAAACGAGAGCTACCTGCCTGTCGCTGAGGCCCAGATAGGCGAGGTGATGTGTAATATGGTCTTTACCGCCTATGAACGGAGATTGTTTGCGTAATAACCTGCGAAAAGTTACGGTGATGGTGTCTATAAGCGGTACTATAAAGAATAGCATGGGTACTACAAATTGTTTAAGCTGCAGAAATTCTGGACTAGCTTCATTTTTGAACCCCCAAATAAACATCATGCTGGTTGACGCCAGAAACACTCCTAGGAACTGACTTCCTGTATCACCCATGTATAACCTGGAAGGGTTCCAGTTAAAATACAAAAAACCACTTAATGCCCCCAAAACTCCTGTAAGCATAATAAGGTAGTGCGGTGTGTCTGATAAACCCGATAGCCAAACGATAAGTATTATACCTGAGATAATACATATTGAAGTAGTAGCCGTAATTGCATCCATATTATCCAACATATTGATAGAATTCATAAGCCCTACGACCCACGTCACCGTAATAGCATAATCTACACCGTGATGGCCAGTAACAGGTATGAACACGTCAGAAATAATCAGAATGAACGCACATGTGAGTTGAGCAATAAATTTCGCCAGGGGGTTTGTATTGTAAGCATCATCCGCAAGTCCGATCAAAAAACCCAAACATGCCGACGCAATGATGCCGATGAGCTGTTTGTCAAAAAAAGTTGCATCTGCACGCGGCAAAGCGCCAACAACAGAAATAGAAACCAGAAAAATGATGAAGAAGGAAATACCACCTATTGCGGGCTTAACATTCGTGCTCCACCTCACTTGGTTAACTGCGGCAACATTACGAGTGCCCAGTGTAAACGAAAACTTCAAAAAAAGCCAGTTGATAAGAAAAGAAAATAATGTGCATACAATATAATACGTAACCAAAAGGACCGCTAATTGTATATTGTTCATCATAGAAAAAAAAATTACTTCAAGAGCTTCTCTAAAAATCCTTTCTTATTGGGCTTCTCACTGGTGTAATATCCATCACCGTATTTTCTGCCGTAGTAACCATACCCGTAGCCGTAACCATAACCATATCCATATCCATAACCATAACCATATCCATATCCGTAATTGTAGTTGTAACCATAGTAGTAACCGTACCCGGAGGCACCTCTTCCAAAATCATTGATAACACAAGAAAGGTTCTTGATTTTGTTACCGGCTATAATCCTGTTAATATTGTTAACAAAACCTCTGTTAGAGTATGCTGCGCGTAGAACATAAATCGGATAGTCGGCAATCTGTAGTATTTCCAGTGCATCTGTTACTAAACCGATAGGCGGAGTATCTATTACAATATAGTCATATTTCTTTCGGAGGTCACCGATAAGTTTTTGGAAAGAAGGCAACAGGATAAGTTCCGATGGGTTCGGGGGTACGGGGCCGGAGGTTATGAAATCTAGCCCGGGCACTCCGGTTTCCATCAAACATTCCTCGTATGTTGACTGTTCACTTAAAATAGTGCTTATACCTCGTGAAGTATCCACATCGAAAATTTTATTGAGGCGGGGTTTGCGCATGTCAAAGTCAAGTATGATTACTTTTTTATTGAGCATGCTCAATATAGCGGCTATATTTATTGATACAAACGTTTTACCCTCGCCGGGTATGGTAGAGGTGGTGGCAATAACTTTACTGCCGGGACTATTGTCAATGAATTGCAAATTCGAACGAATAGCGCGAAATGCTTCCGTGATGGTTGATTTAGGATCCTGTGTTACTACAATTTGTGATCGCTCCAGATCGTCTTTAAATTTTGGTACCACGCCCAGTAGAGGAGCTTTGGTTCTAGTCACTACATCTTCTACAACCACAATGGTGTTATGCAGCAAATAGCGTATAACTACTAAAAGCACACCTAATAAAAGACCTACCGCAAATCCTACAATCTTGGAGAAGGTCTCTTTGGGCGATATAGGGCTATCAGGTACTCTGGGTCTCTGCAAAATAACATAATCAGAAACGATACCAGCTGTGGCAATTAAATAGTTGGATTTCTGGCTGTATAAGTTCAATATAAAATCATTTTTTACCTGTGCCATTTTATCTAAACGCGAAAATTTATTGACCAGCTCGGGGGCACGGAGCATTTCAGCAAGACATTTGTTGTATTCATTTTTTACGAGTTCCATTTGTAGTTTGATACCAGATATAGCATTATCAATATCTTTAATGAGTCGCAATTTCGACTCTTCTATCTCTTTGTCTATAAGCCGGATTTTGGGATGAGAGGGGTTTATGTCAAGAAGTAGCTTCAAACGCCTGGCTTGTAAGTCGTTGATGGCTGAAACTTCGTTGCTAAAGTCAATTTTGGCCATTTTCAAATCCAATCTGGGTAAGTTATTGTACTGTTTATTTTGCTGAAGGTGCTCTTTGAAAGTTTTCAGCAACGTTAAGTCAAAACTGTAATCGCGGATTTTTTGCTCAAATTCATTGGATTTTTCTGAAAGGCTTTGTAAAAAGTTAGGACCAAGATCATGATAATTTTCAGCTACTTTCAGGGCTGATACTGAATCCTGAAATTTATCAAAAGCCCTCCCAAAGGTGTCAATCTGCGACTCAATAAACGCCAATATGTTGGTAAAACTCTCTTTTTTACGCTCAATATCATACTCAATAAATTGATCAGCTATGGTTTGAATAATGTCTTTGGCTCTTACAGGATTAACATCTTTGTATATCAGTTTAATAGTTTTCGTTTTGTAATCAATCGGCATTACAGTTAATCGATCAGATATCTGATTGATGAGCGTTTCTTTGTTCAAAAATTTGATGTAATAGGT
Organism: Chitinophagales bacterium; assembly: GCA_025057415.1. Lineage (GTDB taxonomy): Bacteria > Bacteroidota > Bacteroidia > Chitinophagales > LD1 > Bog-950. The sequence goes on along the minus strand of JANWXI010000035.1, from coordinate 2,819 downwards.
TTTGCCCACATCTTGTGGTTTAAAATTCGGATTGGCATGGATTGTCATCTCAAAAACATCGTTAGTAATTAACCGGCCTGTATCTTTCAATGCCTCGTATTCTTTTCCTTCTACATTGCACTGTACGTACACTTGTTTTGGGCTGCGAAACTTGATATAGATGGGTACCTCCTGAACTTTCGGGTTCTTGATTTTGCCATCTACATAGAAAGGTGAATTGGTATAAAGTTCAGACGAAATGAATTTTGTACGACCCTCTTGATAATACCCGATTTGCAACGGTAACTGCTTGATGATGTTCTCCAGCAACATCCTGGATTTTATCAACTGTATCTCTCTGCTAACTTCTGCTTCATCTTGTTCCATTACTAATTTCTCTACTCCCAATATTTGGGTAGAGCGGTCGCTTTTTAACATCAGCGTAGCAGTTGTCTCGTATATCCTTGGTGCATAGTGCAGGTAAATCAGTGAAAGCAACACACATGTTATTATGATAATAATAATCCATAATACAGATTTATTAATGATATAAATAAGCAAACCCGGATTAAAATCGGCCAAACCAAAGGTGCTTCCTTGGGGTGTGTTGTTTTTGAATATGTCTTTATCGGTTTCCAAGTGCTATACTTAAAGCGATAATAGATACAAACGTATTAGCTAAGGTAGTAAAAGGAAAAACAATGTTAAATAAACTTGAAGCAACATTCCGCCGTGGTTCTATGTAAATAATGTCGTTTGATTGAACAATTAAATTTGATTTACGCATCCCCTCTATGGTAGATAAATCAATTAAAAAGATTTGAGGATTTTTTAAGTCACCGCGTATAAGTTTAATATTATACGATTTAAAATCGTTGCTTACACCTCGGGAGCGGGCAATCACCTCAATCAAAGTAGTGGGGGTTTGGTTAATGTTCACCACAGAGCCCTCTCCACCCCTGAATACATACACCCTCCGGTTTGTAACCCGAACACTTACAAAAGGATTTATATATATTCCTGAGAGTTTGTCAGCCAAAATTTTCTCCAATTGCCTTTCTGTGTAACCTTTAACGTACAAATCTCCGATAATGGGCACCGTTAAAAAACCTTCGGGGTCAACAATAAAAGTTTCTTGACTTACGCCGCTAACAGATACATTCCCCTCAGCAGTTATAGAATAATCGATGATACTGAACCCGTCCCGTGTGTAAACTTTAATCGTCATCTCATCTCCCGGCTCTATAACATATTCGTCTATAACCTTCTGTGCCATCTCAAAATACTGGTAGTCCTTTTGCCGGAACATCAGGTTAGGGTACAAAAATTTACAGGAGCTATGCATAAATACCAAACAAGCTCCAATTAATATATTTAATAATTTTCTCATTTTTTCCATACAAACATAATCAATTCCACGTTACTTCATCTGTTCAATATTGTATTGTAAAGATTTTCCATATCACGACACAACCGCTCATAACTGTATTTGTTGAGTATTTCAGAAACAAAAGTTGAACCTTGCAACCGATTGTTAGCAACCGCATCAATAACGCTTAACAAATTTTTAGTAAATTCTTTTGTATTTCCCGGCGGGCTCAATCGTACGTAATCGCTTTTTGACACCACATCCTCAATACCACCCACATTGGTGCTCACTATCGGTTTACCCGCTGCCTGTGCTTCAATCAAACTCACCGGTGTTCCCTCGTTGTTAGATGTGAGCGCCACAACATCCAATCCTGCCAGACATACATCCACATCTTTACGCCATCCACAAAAAGTAACCGGATTATTTTCTTTTACATCATCGTTATTAAAACATAAACCGAGCAACCGACAGTAATCTTCCAGCTCCTGGCGCAACTCTCCATCGCCAATCAAAAAAGCTCTCACTTTTCCGTTGTACAGCTTCGTTACTTCTTTAATTGCATTCAGAAATAAACGATGATTTTTCACAGGTACCAGCCGCCCGATTATTCCCACAGCCATCGTGGTATCATCCAACCCATACTGCTCCCGGAATGTTTTTCGCTTCCACGCCTGATTCTCTGTAAACCTGCGCAAATCAAACCCTAACGGAATAATGACAAACTTGTCGGGTGGCGCTATGCGATATTTCTCCGTTAGATCTTTCTTTTGCTTCTCACTAAGAGTGATGATTTTGTGTGTACGCCTTGCGAGATACTGCTCTATCTTTATAAATAGCTTCGTCTTCGATTTCCCAAAATACGAGTGAAAAACATGGCCGTGAAACGTGTGCACAATCCCTTTCACTCCTGCGTGCGAAGCGGCCAGCCGGCCTACAGCGCCCGCCTTGGCTGCGTGCGTGTGCACAATGTCTGGTTTAAATTTGTCAATAATTTTACGCAACTCTCTGTAAGTCCTGAAATCCTTAAACGGATTTAACTCCCGATACATATCCGGTAAATATACCGGCGTTAACCCCAATTGCTTCACAATAAATTCCGAGCTCTCTTCCGCTTCATCCTTCATGCCCGATACCAGAAGTGTCTCATAATCACTGCTCAAATACTTACTCAAATACGCAGCATTGTACGTAGGCCCGCCTAAGTTCAGCCGATTAATTATGCGCAAAACACGAGGCATCTAAACTCCAATTTAACGCTAATCAATTACATCCGCAACCTCCTCACATCATTCTTCGCCAAAATTTGTCCCCACCTGCCTGTAATTTGTACTAAAACCGCACAATACATCAAAAATGTATTCACCTTGTTAAACGCTCGTAATGAAATTTTTAACGGGGGGTGCCCCAGCTGCCAAGCCATGCAAGGCAGCGGGGTCGGGCTTGTTACGGGGTACGCTGCGCTTCCGTC
>JANWXI010000034.1 GCA_025057415.1 Chitinophagales bacterium | reverse complement strand
CAATTTGAAGTTTGTACGTTTTGTTCCAATCTAACGAAGTCGGGAAACGCACGGTCAGTCCGGCTGAGTCAGTTTGATAGGGTACCGGCAATCCGTTCAGAAGCACTTTACGGATGTTGATGCCGGGCGCATCCAGAAAAACGGAGTCACATATATATTGTATGGGTCTGAATTCATAATTAGCTTGCCCGAATACCAGGCCTTCTGTTTCTTTAAAACTCACCCGCAGGATAAGTTTGAGAAAGTCAACGTTGTGTTCGCGGATACGTCCGGAGGGGTCGCGCAGGTAACAGAGGGTGGTGTCTTGTGCCGAGAGGTAACAAATGGTACACAATAGAGATAAACTCAGTGATAATCTGATTGTTTGCATCATTTTTTGTTGGTAAATAGTACGCCACAATTCTAAACATATCGGTTGGGCGAATAAATTTTTTTTTGCAAAATCTTGCATTATATTATGCAAAAGGTACTTTTATGGCCGATATCCTGTTTTTGTATTCTATAAAACAGTCACTATGGTTAAAAAATTACTCCTACTTTCAGTTGTTTTTGCGGTTTCGATAATGCAAATATTGGCGCAGGCGCCACAAGGCATGAATTACCAGGCAATTGTGCGCAACGCCAGCGGCCAGCCGGTAACGAGCGGCACGGTTAGTGTGAGGTTTACTATCCACCATGGTTCGCCTACGGGTACTATAGTATTTCAGGAAACCCAAACCGCCAACCCGAATCAATTTGGCTTAATCAATCTGGTGATTGGAGGCGGGGGAGGTAACTTAGCTACTGTTAACTGGGGTAATGGTCCTAAGTATTTACGGGTTGAACTTGACCCCAACGGAGGTACGAACTTTGTTGACATGGGCACTTCGCAGTTAGTCAGCGTTCCATACGCATTGTATGCTGCAAACAGTGCTCCTGGTCCTGCCGGTCCCACCGGTCCTACTGGTCCGCAGGGACCTGCCGGTGCTCCTGGTGCACAAGGCCCTACTGGACCGCAGGGTATTCAAGGTATACCTGGCCCAACTGGTCCGCAAGGCCCCACAGGTCCTGCTGGTCCGCAAGGTCCAACAGGCGCACAAGGTCCTGCCGGTCAGGTAGGCCCTACGGGTCCCGCTGGTGCCACCGGCCCTGCCGGCCCAACCGGTTCTACGGGTCCTGTTGGCCCGGTAGGCCCCACCGGTCCGACAGGAGCTGATGGTGCGACTGGTCCTACAGGACCGCAAGGTTCTCCGGGACCTGCCGGTGCAACAGGAGCTACCGGCCCTCAAGGACCAACCGGAGCTAACGGAGCAACAGGTCCTACAGGGCCCACAGGTGCTACCGGTGAAACCGGTCCCACGGGTCCTACTGGCCCTGGAGGCGGTCCTACTGGTCCTACCGGGGATACAGGTCCAACTGGCCCAACCGGTGCGACAGGTGATCCCGGCCCTACAGGACCAACGGGCGCAACAGGTGATACTGGACCCACCGGCCCGACTGGTCCAACAGGTGCAAACGGAGATATAGGTCCTACTGGTCCAACCGGTGACCCCGGTCCCACCGGTCCTACAGGTGCGACGGGAGATCCTGGGCCCACTGGTCCAACAGGTCCAACCGGTCCCACCGGAGCGACGGGTGACATTGGACCCACTGGTCCAACAGGTGCAAATGGTGACACAGGTCCTACTGGTCCAACCGGTGCAACAGGTGATCCCGGCCCTACTGGACCAACGGGCGCAACAGGTGATACTGGACCTACCGGTCCGACTGGTCCAACAGGTGCAAACGGAGATATAGGTCCTACTGGTCCAACCGGTGACCCCGGTCCCACCGGTCCTACAGGTGCGACGGGAGATCCTGGGCCCACTGGTCCAACAGGTCCAACCGGTCCCACCGGAGCGACGGGTGACATTGGACCCACTGGTCCAACAGGTGCAAATGGTGACACAGGTCCTACTGGTCCAACCGGTGCAACAGGTGATCCCGGCCCTACTGGACCAACGGGCGCAACAGGTGATACTGGACCTACCGGTCCGACTGGTCCAACAGGTGCAAACGGAGATACAGGTCCTACTGGTCCAACCGGTGACCCCGGTCCCACCGGACCTACAGGTGCGACGGGAGATCCTGGGCCCACTGGTCCAACAGGTCCAACCGGTCCCACCGGAGCGACGGGTGATGCTGGACCCACCGGCCCAACAGGACCAACAGGTGCAAATGGTGCAACGGGTCCTACCGGTGCTACCGGTGAAACTGGTCCTACAGGTCCAGGAGGAGGCCCCACTGGACCTACAGGTCCCACCGGAGCGACGGGTGATGCTGGACCCACCGGTCCCACAGGACCAACGGGAGCTAACGGAGCCACTGGCCCGACTGGTGCAACAGGAGCCACCGGACCCACGGGTGCAAATGGAGATACAGGTCCTACGGGTCCGACTGGTCCAACCGGTGACCCTGGTCCGACAGGTCCCACTGGTGCGACAGGTGATGCTGGACCCACCGGTCCCACAGGACCAACAGGTGCTAACGGAAATACAGGCCCCACGGGACCTACAGGAGCTACAGGTCCTACAGGTCCCGGAGTAGCCAACGGTACATTAAATTTTGTTGCAAAATTTACTCCCAACGGTCAGTCGCTGGGAGATTCCAGATTGTTTGACAATAGTTTTGATTTTGTTACTACATCATCCTTCATCGGTTTAAATACTTCTCATAACACCAACTTTATAGACGGAGGAGTTATCAGCGTATCAAATGGCGATATTCACTTTGATGTAGATGAAATTTATCCCGGATTCGGTAACAGGGTTATGACCATCAGTGATGACAATTTAAGTGTAGGAATTGGTACCACTACCCCGAATTTTAAATTAGAAGTTGTTAACCCTAACACCACCGCCTTTGATGCTATTATGATACGTACCGGTTCACCGCATTTGTTTTTGGATCGGGTAGGTACCACAAACCAAAGTGGTATTTGGTTCACAGAGGACAATATTTCAAATGGAATTTGGTTTATCGGAAAATTTTTGAATCGTAACCTGGGTATTTTTAATGGCAATATTGTAAGCTACGCTCTTTACATTGACAACTCAAATAACAATGTGGGTATAGGCACCACAGCCCCTACAGCCAGGTTACACATAAACGGTACTTTGCGATATACCAATGGTTCTGAAGGTAACGGTAAAATTCTCACTTCGGATTTTTCAGGAAATGCTACATGGACAGATTACGTAAGTGGCGTGGTGGATGCGACCGGCGCAGTATTATCTGGTAGTGGATTTAGTGTTTCCAACTCAGGGACGGGTGTCTATAATGTTACTTTTGCAACTCCTTTTGCAAGCCCACCTTCTGTTGTGGTAACAACAGAAAAAGTTCCCTCTGGCTCATGCTCAGGTTTTGCCACGCCGGGTTGTGCTGCCACTTACTTACAAGGTTGTTGGGACGATGATGAAATTAACGATGTTGTGACTTCAGGGGCCATCATTAATATCAATAACATTGGCAGTGGTTGTACATCACCACCCGGCGCCGGTTATCAGAATTTTTCATCTTTAGTTGTATCGCAAATTGCCGGAGGCAGTTTTAATTTAACCGTTACGTCTAATCCTACATGGTCGAAAGGGTACCGTATCTGGGTTGACTGGAACAACAACGGAAACTATGAAGTCGGGGAGTCAGTTGCTGCCAGTGCATTCACATCCACTACACCGCAAACATTTACAATTACTATTCCCCCGGCTACCCCCGCGGGCAACTATAGTTTGCGCATCCGCTCATCGCTTGCGTGCGTCCCCGCTGCATCAGCAGGTTGTGGCGCAGTATGCAGTTTTTATGGCGAAACAGAGGATTACACATTGTGTGTGTTGCCTAATGTATCAACAACCATTGGCTTTGTATCGAACGTGAGCACGAGCGGCTTTACTGTCAACACGGTAACACTTGGGGATGTACCTATTAATACACGCTTCCATTTCCACGTCAAATAAATTTTATAACCAAACCCGGCAGGGTTTTTGCCCTGCCGGTATTAAAAATACCAACACATGAAAAGGATTATCACAACTGTTAGTTTAGCGGCCTTTGTTGTTTTGGCTGTTGCTCAACAAAACCAACGCATCATTCTTGTAAAAGCCCCCCTGAATGATAAGAGCCGCATCGCGCTACGTGAATTGTACGGCAGTGCTTTGAAAATGCAGGTGGCATCTACCAATGAATTTGTGTTGCAAACAAATGCCTCAGCCGAGGAAGTAAAGCGCGCTCTAAGCGCTAAAATCGGTGCTGTTGAAACTCGCGAAATTACTCAGAAAGAATTCGAAACACTCACAGCCGGTCAGCTTTTAACCAAGAACCCGCCCGCAAACAGTGAGCGTTCAGCCACGCGTACGGGTGCCGATGCGCCTAAAGCATCAAATCCCGAGCAACCCGTGCGGCAAAAAAATCAATCAAACGCTTACCCCGACAAAGAACGTCTTGCTGATGAAAGAGAAGGTAAGCATACCGGTCCGGCGCCTGTTGCCAAACCAGATCCCGATACCCGTAAGCAGGAAATAGAAAAACAAAGAATAAGAAGCCCGCGCCAACAGTAATTACCGGTGCATTCAAGCATATCCGTGAAAAAGGCCGCACAGCGGCCTTTTTAATTTTTTGATAGGGTATATTGCATAAAATGCCCCATATTCGCGCTCCAAAAAATAAACTTATCGTATGGCTGATAAATACACCGCTGAGCTTAAGCAATGGGTGGATACAGAAAGAACCGCTCTGGAACTGCAACACATAGCCAGTAAGTTGCTGCTCGAAAGAGATATTGAGTTAGTGCTTTTCCGCAGAAAATTTTTCGATAAAAAACTCAGTGAAATCATTCATGACCACAATTATCTCTCAAAATTTTCAGGGGTTCCTCTTTCGGTTTCGCTTTCGCGTGAGTTTGCAGAAGCAATTAGCGGGCTGGATATAGGTCCCTCAAAGATAGACCTGGGTCGCCTTAGCCGCGAGTATAGCAACGAGTCGTCATCATTCGCATCCGTTAAAGATTTTGTTGCAGCAAAACTCAAAGGATTTGCAGCCGAACGCAAAACCCTTGTACCCCGCGATGTGGTGCTATATGGTTTTGGGCGAATTGGCCGTTTGGCAGCGCGCATCCTGATGGATCACGCCGGCAGCGGACACCAACTGCGTTTAAAAGGTATTGTGACCCGCGAGCGTTCTACGGATGATCTTGCTAAGCGCGCCAGCTTGCTGCGCAAGGACTCCGTGCATGGAAAATTCGGGGGCGTGGTGCTACCCGACCATGAGAATAACGCCATCAGCATCAACGGGCATACTGTGAAAATGATTTCAGCAAACTCCCCTGCCGAGATTGACTACACGGCTTATGGTATTCAGGATGCTATAATCATTGATAACACCGGTGTTTGGCGCGATGAAAAAGGGCTTAGTGAACACCTCAAAGCCAAAGGGGCAAGTATGGTAGTGCTCACCGCTCCCGGGAAAGGCGATTTGCCGAATATAGTATATGGGGTAAATCATGAACAATATACGGCAGCTTCAGGTAAAATTTTTACCGCAGCTTCCTGCACCACTAATGCCATTGTACCTGTCATTGACGTTATTGATAATTCACTGGGTATAGAGCAAGGTCACATTGAAACCGTTCACGCATATACCAACGACCAAAACCTTCTGGACAACTACCACAAAAAGTCGCGTAGGGGCAGAGGCGCTCCCATCAACATGGTAATTACCGAAACCGGTGCCGGTAAAGCAGTCACCAAAGTTTTTCCGCATTTGAAAGGCAAATTAACCTCCAATGCCGTACGGGTGCCTGTACCGAATGTTTCACTAGCCATCCTGAGTTTGTCTGTCAAAAAACAAACCAACATAGAAGAAGTGAATGAACTGCTGCGCAATGCTTCGCTGTTTGGACGCCTTGCCGAGCAAATTGACTACTCCGTTTCAGAAGAAATCGTGAGCAGCGATGTAATCGGTAACTCGCACGCCTGTGAAATTGACAGCAAAGCCACAATCGTCAGCGAAGACGGCAAGCGCATAGTGGTGTATGCCTGGTACGACAATGAATACGGATATACTTCACAAGTTATTCGGTTGGTAAAACACCTTGCGGGTGTCCGTAGACCAACTTATTACTAATTATTTTAATGTATTATTTTTTTCTTTGCGTGGTGCAATTATTGCCATTGATAGAAATTATATTTGCCGTAAAAGAACGGCCCCGTAGTTCAATGGATAGAACGAGGGTTTCCTAAACTCTAAATACAGGTTCGATTCCTGTCGGGGCTACCAGAACAATTGCTGTGATAAAATATTGTTTTGTGTTGCTTGTGTATGCATCATTCTAAGTGGCGGTAATCCATTCACATTTCAATAAGCAATCATTTATGGGTAAGTGGTTAGGTCATCTCATTTTTCGTCTTTTCGGCTGGACTCTGGATGACCACTTAAAAAACAGTTTTAGAAAGTGTGTGATGATAGCTGCTCCGCACACGAGTAACTGGGATTTCATTTTTGCCAGGGCGGCATTTGCCATGATGGAAATTCCGGTGCGGTTTACCGTTAAAAAAGAGTGGCTGCGGTTTCCGTTTGGCGGCATGATGAACGCGCTGGGCGCCATAGGCATTGACCGTTCGCCCCGCAAACCCGGGGAGCAGCGGTTGAGTATGACAGAAGCCATGATTCGTCTATTTAACGGGCGCGATGAGTTGGTAGTACTTATCACTCCCGAAGGTACCCGCTCTCTGCGCACCAAATGGAAAACCGGATTTTATCATGTAGCGGCAGGAGCAGGAGTCCCCATTGCACTTGGCTACCTGGATTACAAAAAGAAAATAGCGGGCGTAGGCAAATTGATATACCCCAGCGGTGATATGCAAAAAGACATGCGCGAAATCATGCAGTTTTACCAAAACATCTGTCCCAGGTATCCCGAAAAATTCAGCATTGACACCGATTATGCCTCCTGATATACATAATCATGCAAGTAAGCGTATGGTTCATTTAAACGTCCTTCCAAAGCAATTGTGGCGTGATGTAGCGTGGCGGTATCATTTTTAAGCAAGCGCCAGATTATTCGACTGAGCACCATATTGCCAAAATCCTCCGAAGCATCGCGGGGTAGTTCGTTAGGTAAATTGTCAATAGCCATTACATCTACACAGCCCGGCTGGAAGGGTGGGCATTCTTTTCCGGTTTGCGGGTCATACCCATAAACCGGGTCGGTAATTGTTGAAGGGCGAATAGTGGATGGCACAGAAGAGTTAGGGGCAATGTCGCAGGTGATATCGGCAATAACTTCAATTCTGAAGTCAGGACGTTTCATGTCCTCGGCAGTAAAAAATACCGGTATGCGCTGGTCCCAGTAAATGCCGTTTATAAACACGGTGGCCACACGCGTATAAGGAGTAAAAAGCGATTTGTACTCTTCGGGGTGTGCATGGTAGTGGGCTGAGTCAAATTCGGTTTGTCCTTCTTTATAATACATATCGGCTGAGGCGAGTTGTGTATATACGCATCTGTCGAACTCCCTTTGCAGAAAATCTGCGGGTGACACCTTAGGTATATGCAGTAAATCCAACAGAAAGGCCGCTCCGTTTGATACTCTGCCCGTACCAGTGAGTACAATTTTTACCGGTGGCAAATTTACCTTGGCGAATTCCTTTTGCGCCTCGGCAAAATTGAGACACTGATACATGGGGCGAAGCTCAAAATGATGCGCCCCTTGCAGCCGCAAGCCATAAGCGCGAATACCGTTGTATGCGCCCACGATACCCGCCCAACGCCCAAAGGCGATGAGACGCTTACCGTTTTCATCTTTCAAACACTCCCAATCTATCAGTCGAACTCTTTTGCGAAGCACTTCTTGCAGCAATCGCCTGTTGTGTGGCTGTTTTTTAACGGTGTGCGAAAAAAACAAATACGTTTTACCCGGCAGTAGTAATTCGGGGGGTACCTCCTTAACTCCGAGCAGTAAGTCGCAATCAGATAAATCTTCGCGCAGTATGATGCCATGATTGCGGTACTCGTCATCAGTATAACAACGATGCCTGCTGGGCTGTACGGCAATCCATACGTTGCTGTGTTCTTCCATTAAGGTACGGCATTGCGAGGGGGTAAGCGGCACGCGGTTGTCTTGCGGTATTTTCTCCTCGCGCAGTATCCCGATTTTCATGCGGCAAACATAGAAATACTAATCATGCTATATATCAACACCTGAACCTAATGCGAATGTTAGTTGTGTAGCACACCTTATTACTAATCAGAAAAAACATTCTGTAATCACTCTACCCAGTCGCCCACAAAGATGTTTGTATCGCGTGTGCCGTTGTTGTTGCGATTGCTGCACCATACAAGTTTTTTACCATCGGGCGAAAACATCGGAAAGGCGTCAAAGATCGGGTCGTAAGTAATTTGCTCTAATCCGCTGCCATCGGTGTTTATCATGTATAAATTAAACGGGATGGTTTGCGTGGCGTGGTTAGAGCTGAAAATAATTTTTTTACCGGATGGATGAAAAAAAGGAGCCCAGTTGGCGCCACCCAGTTGGGTAATTTTTCTGCATTTTTTGCCGTTTGCCTTTGCCATGTATAATTCCATCTTGTTAGGAGATACCAACCCTTTTTCCAGCAATTTTTTGTATTCTGTTACTTCACTATCGCTATCGAAGCGCGTGCTGCGCCATACAATCTTCTTGCCATTGGGCGAGAAAAACGCCCCACCGTCATACCCCGTGCGGTTTGTGATTTGACGAACGCCCGAGCCGTCAATGTTCATGATGTAGAGTTCCGGATCACCGGTGCGTGTGGACGTAAAAATGATTTTGTCGCCCTTGGGCGAAACGGTTGCTTCTGCATCGTAGTAGCTATTATTGGTGAGGCGGCGCACTATGTTCCCCTTTAAATCAGCTATATACAGTTCATATTCGGGATACAGAGGCCATACGTATTTGCCGCGCACCCGTTCCGGCTCGGCAGGGCAAGTGTCGTGGCTATGGTGGGTAGAGGCGAAAAGGATAAGCGTATCGCCTGGTAGAAAGTATGAGCAGGTAGTGCGCCCGTGCCCGTTGCTGATACGCACCGGAGAGGTGTGCTCAGTACCCGCGCTTAGATCCAGCATCCAAATCTGGTCGCAGGGAATGCCGCGCTTCTTATCGGTGCGTTGGTAGGTAAGTTTTTGCCCGTCATTGCTCCAGTACGCCTCAGCATTATCACCGCCATAGGTAAGTTGGCGCACATTTCGCAGATGTCTCTCAGCGGGGTATGTGAGCGGCTGAGCGGCAGAAGTGTGACAGGTAAAGAGTAAAATACTGAAATAAAATACAAAGCCATGCATAGGGTGCAATAAAGTTGCAATTCAGTGAAATATAGATTGGGATTGAAAAAATAATAAACGAACACGGCCTGGTAGTGAAGAAAAGGGAATAGGAAAACTGCCTCTTAGCCCTCTGCCTCTCTGCGAAGCCTTTCAAGGAAAGCCGCCCGTAAGATTGTGTTTCTGCGTTTTACACTCTTTTTTACGTACGCCTGGCGGTTACGCAATTCGCGCAATATACCGGCCTTTTCGTACTTTTTCTTGTACTTTTTCAGTGCCTTATCGAGTGACTCAGCTTCGCGGGTATCTACAATCAGCATAGATGGTTTTTAAAACGGACGGCAAAGATAGTGAACATATTAAAAAATCAAAACCGCCGGGCAGAGGCACATACAGGCAACCGTATTTTGACAAAAGGTACAGGTTAACGTTACTTTTTACATAAATCCGCGAAGTGCAAGGGGGTTACAAATCTCCTTAAAGGCAGGTGTTTAGTTTACCCCCTTACAGTTTTATGTATTAATATACATCGGGAGAGCAGTAGTATTTCAGTATGGAATAGTGTTTAACACCTGTTGCTGTGTTGGCAGTGAGGGTAATTGTGTTGAATTTTTCTTGTGTGCCGCATTTCCGCGCCCGCGCCGCAGGCGCGGGCGCGGAGAGAACTATAATAGTAGGACGCAACAGTGGTCAGATGACTTGAAGTCGCCTGACCGCTCCCACTCTAACGGGTGAGGGATGCGTAGGGCGCGACCATCGGGAGCGGTGCGTAACGCAGTGGAGCACGGGAGCGAAGCGTACCCCGTAGCCAGCCCGACCCCGCTGCTGCGCGTAGGTGTGCGAAGCGCAGCAGCGGGGGCACCCCATTAAAGTAAAACACTAACGATAGTACCCAAAAAGATATGAAAACTAACCCGGTGGTATCCGTTGTTTTTAAGTAGTAACCCTTGCCGGGGGTATCGGCTGTAGGAACTTGCCTCATTATCAAAATATTAAAATTTATACATATAATTTTTTCTATTCATGGGAATTACCACACACCGGAAGGTTATGTCAAATCTGAAATATCGGGTTATTTTCGCTCGTATGGATGAGATTTTCGGTAAGGCGGGCGCTGTGCTGGATGAAATTAAAGCCGCTACTGCCGGCAATGCAGACGAGGCAGAGCAATTTCGCATCCGGTACCTCGGCAGCAAAGGAGTGATTAAAGAGCTTTTTGGCTTTATGGGTCAACTGCCGAATGAGAAAAAACGCGCGTACGGGCAACTGATGAATACCATCAAGGCGGCTGCGGAGCAAAAATTAGAGGAATTCAGGCAGGCATTTGCTCAAAAATCGCGAGGAGAAGGGCGCCCTTCTGACCTTACCGCGCCGGCATACCTCTATCCGATGGGAACCCGGCATCCGCTCAGTATCATTCGCAACAAAGTGATTGAAATCTTCTCACGGGTAGGTTTTCAGGTAGCCGAGGGGCCTGAGATAGAAGACGACTGGCACAACTTTACCGCCCTCAATATGCCCGAAGACCACCCCGCGCGCGACATGCAGGACACCTTTTTTCTCACCACCGATAAAAAATGGTTGCTGCGCACTCACACAAGCAGTGTACAGATAAGGGTAATGGAGCAGCGGCAACCGCCAATGAAATTCATTTTTCCCGGGCGTGTGTATCGCAACGAAACTATAACGGCTCGCGCCCATTGCACTTTTCATCAAGTGGAAGGTTTGTACATTGATAAAGACGTATCGTTTGCAGACCTCAAGCAAACGATGTTGTACTTTGCGCAGGAGATGTTTGGCAGATATGTAGAGGTAAGGTTTCGGCCTTCGTTTTTTCCGTTTACTGAGCCGAGTGCAGAAGTGGATATCAGTTGTTTTGTATGCGGCGGAAGCGGATGTGCCGTATGCAAGCAAAGCGGTTGGGTAGAAATTGGCGGATGCGGTATGGTGGACCCGGCGGTACTCGAAAATTGCCGAATTGACTACGAAAAATACACAGGGTATGCCTTCGGTATGGGCATTGAGCGTATCGCCATGCTCAAGTATCAAATTAACGACCTGAGGTTGTTTTTTCAGAACGATGTACGCTTTTTGCGACAATTCCGGGGCGCTCTTTAACTTATCAATTTTGCCCGCAGTTATGTATGTAAAGCATTTAATTGATAAAATTCTTATCACGCTCGAGGTAGGCGGGCGTACAGCGCTATTTATATTGCTTGATAAGTACGGCAATATTCACCGCAAAGGCAACGGTAACCCAAACGACAACACGCAATCGCTTCAAGCGGGTGTTTCGCGGCAGGGCCATTTTGATGCGCTGATGATGACGATAGATGAAAGTATTTTTCAATATGCCGGGGTGATGCGCATGCCCGGCATACAGGGTGAAGAGTGCCGGCTTTCCATCATATTTAACGGCAATAACGGTGAAGTGGACTATGGCTTTCGGGTAGTGTACGGTAGCGAGTCGGTAGGGCCGCCGGCGGAGTTGGCGCAGATACTCATCAACGCGGTAAAAATCACTGAACCCTGGTACCAGGAGCAACTGCAAAACAGTACAAATGAAAAACGAAAATGGTGGGAATAACAAACTTACGGTATGCAGCAAAATGACAACATGACCACCACAATTGCACAGATACAGAAAACTTCGGGGATGATACCATACATCTCTCCGGTGTCGGGCAGACCGCTGAGCTGTAATGAAAAGTACTGGCAAACAGACGATGGCTCTGAGCGGTATGAAATAATCAACGGCATTGTGCGCTTTGTGCCCTCAGACAATTACGCTGAGGCGTTTGGCCTGCAATGGAACACATATAAAAAAATTCAGTTAGACAGCTACACCGGCAAAAATTACTCCGCTGAACGACTGCAACGTTGCCTGGGTTTTCCTCTGGAAAACCTGCGGGGCTTAACCGTGCTGGAGGCAGGTTGCGGGCCGGGGCGTTTTACGGAGCTACTGGTAAAATACGGTGCGCTCACACACAGTTTTGATTTGAGCCATGCGGTGGATGCGAACATGGAAAATATCGGCAGGCGCGAAAATTATCAAATCGCTCAGGCCGATATATACGCCATACCCTATCCGGACGAAGCGTTTGATGTAGTGTGTTGTCTTGGAGTGATACAGCATACTCCCGACCCGGAGAAAACCATTGCATCGCTCTGGAAAAAAGTAAAACCGGGCGGTTGGTTGGTGATAGACCATTACCGCTGGCGCTGGGCGTACTATTCTACACTCAAGCCCCTTTACCGTTTTGTACTGGTTCGCCTGAAACCCGCGCTTGCCAAGCGAATTATTGATGCGCTGGTGGATTTCTTTTTCCCCATTCAGTGGCATGTGCGCCGCTGGCGCGCCCTGCATCAGTTCATCAATCGCTTCTCACCGCTCATTGTACACTACTACGATTTTCCGGGCCACACCCGCGAACTCTACCATGAATGGGCTAAAATGGACACCATGGATAGTACTACCGACCGCTACAAACACCTGCGCACCAAAGAGCAAATCAGACACACGTTAGCACAGCTCGGTGGAAGCGAAATATGGGTACAGGAAGGTGGCAATGGTATTGAAGCCCGGGCAAAAAAACCAATCACGAGTGTTTTATATCAACATCAGTAGTAACTTTTAATTTGTCGGTCACATGCAGTTCAAAATTTTTACATTGACTGATGTCACCATGTTTTGTTGGGAGAGTTCGTTATTTATTGAGCTGACAGGATATGCACCATTACACTAATTTCACTTTTGTGAAATCAATATTTGTCTTATTCGCAACACTCACGTTATCCTGCAGTATGACTACAAAAAAACACCATCGCACTATGCTTTGCCTGGGCGACTCATACACCATTGGCGAGGCAGTTGATTCCGATGAACGCTTTGCTCACCAGGCCGTAAAGTTGCTGGCAGCAAAAGGTTTGTATTTTGAAATTCCGCACATCATCGCCCAAACCGGCTGGACAACCGATGAACTCGCAGCCGCCATCCGACAGCAAAATATACAAAAAAAATTTGATGCCGTTACGCTGCTTATCGGTGTAAACAATCAGTATCGCGGCAGGACGGTGGAAGAGTACCGGAAAGAATTTGCCGCATTACTCCAAACCGCTTTGCAGTTTGCGAACAATATACCTGAGCACGTCTTTGTATTATCTATACCTGACTGGAGCGTGACGCCCTTTGCCCGTAACGACAGGCGCAGCGCCTCAGAAATTAGTACACAGATTGATTTGTTTAATGAAGCCGCCCGTAATATATGCCGGCAGCATCGGGTACCGTTTTTAGATGTAACCACTTACTCGCGCCGTGCCGCTACAGACCCTGCTCTGCTTGCCAAGGATGGCTTACATCCTTCGGGCGCCATGTACCGTTGGTGGGCAGAGCAACTGGCAGAGTTAATGCTGCAAACTTACCCATTCCGGTAAGCCGTTGCCCGATGGCAAAAGATTTGTAACATTTGTATCCGTATAATACGTTGCCGGTAATGCATCTTTGCACTACAAAAATTAATCACTATGAAGATTGAACAAATTTATACCGGTTGTCTGGCGCAAGGCGCATACTACATTGTATCTGATGGCGAAGCCGCTATTATTGACCCGCTGCGCGAAACAAAACCGTACTTAGACCGTCTGGAAAAAGATGGCGTCAGGTTGAAATATATTTTTGAAACTCACTTCCATGCCGATTTTGTATCAGGCCACCTCGACCTCAGCAAAAAAACAGGCGCTCCCATTGTGTACGGCCCCAACGCCAAGCCGGAGTTTGACGCCATCATAGCTGAAGACGGCCAGATATTCCCCCTCGGCAAAATTAAAATAAAAGCCCTGCACACGCCCGGTCATACACTCGAGAGCACAACTTACCTGTTGATTGACGAAAACGGTAAAGACCACTGTATCTTCAGCGGAGATACGCTCTTTTTGGGCGATGTAGGCCGCCCCGATCTGGCGCAGAAAGCTGCCAACATGACCAAGGAAGAATTAGCCGGGCTTCTGTACGATAGTTTAATGAACAAAATTATGCCCCTGGCCGATGATGTAATCGTGTACCCCGCACACGGCGCCGGCAGCGCCTGCGGCAAAAACATGATGAAAGAAACCGTGGATACGCTCGGCAACCAAAAGCGGGTGAATTACGCCCTGCGCCAACCCAACAAAGAGGCGTTCATCAAAGCCGTAACCGAAGGCTTATTGCCTCCGCCTCCTTACTTCGGCATGAATGTAGCCATGAATAAGAAGGGTTACGAAAGTTTTGACAAAGTGTTTAACAACGGAATGCGTGCACTTACGCCCGATGAGTTCGAAGCAGCAGCCGAGTCGGCCAGTGTAGTGATGCTGGATACACGCGATAGCGCCGTGTTTTACAAAGGGTTCATCCCGCAATCCATCAACATCGGCTTAAATGGCGACTTTGCCCCCTGGGTGGGTGCGCTCATTGGAGACGTGCGCCAACCTATCCTGCTGATCACCGAAGTAGGCAAAGAAGAAGAGTCCGTAACCCGCCTCACCCGCGTGGGCTTCGACAACATACTTGGTCATCTGAAAGGTGGATTTGAGGCATGGGCAAAAGCCGGCAAGGAAGTGGACACCATTCACCGCATTTCCGCAGCGCAGTTTGCCGAAATAGTTGACGTAAACAAAGACATCATCATAGATGTGCGCCGCGAGTCCGAATACACCGCTGAGCATGTGGAGAACGCCTACAGCAAACCCCTCGCGTATATCAACGACTGGATAAAAGACATCAACCCGCAGCAACACTTCTTCATCCACTGCGCCGGCGGATACCGCAGCATGATTGCCGCCAGCATACTGCAGGCACGCGGTTACCGCAACTTCACCGAAATCGAAGGCGGCTTCAAAGCCATTGCCCAAACCAATGTACCGAAAACCGACTACGTGTGCCAAAGCAAAGTGATGAAAATATAACTTGCACACTCACATATTCACACAGGGCGCCTCACGCGCCCTTTCTTTTTCAAAAAAAACATATATGGATATATTGGGATATATCGCTTCTGTCGCTATCGGAGTGTCGCTCGGCCTTATAGGCGGAGGCGGCAGCATTCTCACCGTGCCTGTGCTCGTGTATCTGTTTGGTATCGATGCAGTGGCTGCCACCGCCTATTCCCTCTTTATTGTGGGGATAACGAGCGCGGTGGGGTCTTACACTTACTTCCGCAAACAACTCGTCAATGTCCGCACAGCCATCATCTTCGGCATCCCGTCAATCATAGCCGTATTCGCCACGCGCGCGTGGATAGTACCCGCCATACCTCATGAGGTGTTCACCATCGGCTCTACGGTGATTACCAAAAACCTCCTCCTGCTCGTATTGTTTGCGCTGCTCATGATAGCCGCTTCTTACAGCATGATAAAAAAAGATAAACCGCAACCCACACAACCCGAAGGTCCGCAGCAGTTCAATTACCCTTTGATTATGCTTGAAGGAACTATCGTGGGTGTGCTCACCGGTCTGGTAGGCGCCGGAGGTGGTTTCCTCATCATCCCTGCGCTGGTGGTTTTAAGTAAACTTCCCATGAAAGAAGCTGTGGGAACCTCCCTCGTCATCATCGCAGCCAAATCACTCATCGGTTTTATGGGCGAAGGAGCCGATACCTACATTGACGGGTGGTTCCTCGCCAAAATTTCCGCCTTCGCCATTGCCGGTATATTCATCGGTAGCGCCCTCTCCAAAAAAATTGACGGAGCCAAACTCAAACCCGCATTCGGATGGTTTGTACTCGTTATGGGCATTTACATCATCGTCAAAGAACTTTTTATTAAATAATTATTTAATGTGTTTTGGGGGTGCCCCCGCCTGCGCTCCGCTCGTACCTCGCGTACCGCAGGCGGGGTCGGGCTGGCTACGGGGTACGCTGCCGCTCCCGCCCCGCCCGCGCGTGGGTTGTTTTTCAACGGTGCGGGCGGGGCCGCTTCGCTCTGCTCGCGCCCTCCGCATCCCTCACCCGGCATAGCGCTACTTTACCCACACCACCGTACTGTCTTGCGGCATCAGCCCCAAAATAGCTTTGCTAACGGGTTACATCACCGGCAACCCTTCTCCGCGAAATGTAACTTTTGTATCCGTTCTCACGCATATTTTGTCTCAATTTCGCATCGCAATGTGATTACTATGGGCTTTATCCAAAAACTCTTCGGGCTTACAACTAAAACCGATACCCGTCTGGAAGACGCATTGAATAACGGAGCTATGCTTATTGATGTACGAACACCTGCCGAATTTAAGCAGGGAAGTGTGCCGGGGGCTATTAATATACCCGTTGAGGTAATAGCGGAGCAGACCAACCGCATTCCGCGCCATCAGCCGGTGGTAGTATTTTGCCGGAGCGGAAACCGTAGCGAGCGCGCCAAAAACATACTGGAAACAAAAGGATACAAAAACGTACTGAATGGTGGCAGTTGGCAAAATGTAGCGCAGCTTCTGCAAAATAAACTCTCACAATAAAACGACTAATGGCTCATAAAAAATAATATATGAAAGAGATTATTAATTCAACAAACACCCTGCTCGTTGACGTACGCACCCCTGCCGAGTTTGCCGAAGGCAGTGCAAACGGTGCAATTAATATACCGTTAGACCGCATCCCCGATGAACTTGAAAAATTTAAAAATTACGAAAACATCGTGGTTTTTTGCCGCAGCGGTAACCGTAGCAGTCATGCAAAAGATATTCTGGAGCGCAATGGCTTCCAAAACGTTTACAACGGAGGCACATGGTTAGAGGTAGCATCCATGCAAAACCGATAAATTGATAAAATAAATAAAGTCGCCATGATACGAAAAGCGATTTACTTGCCGGTATTCGGTTTAATACTTTTGTTGTATGCTTGCTCTGCTCAAACGCCGCAGAGCGACCTGCGGGGAGCTTTTCTGGTTGATGTACGCACACCTGCCGAATTTGCTGAAGGCAGTGTGCCCGGAGCGGTGAATATACCCCTTCAGGAAATACCCCAGCGAATAAATGAGTTTAAAAACAAAAAACAAGTTGTTGTATTTTGCCGCAGCGGCAGCCGCAGCCGCCTGGCAAAAGAAATACTGGAGCAACACGGTATCACGAATGTAGTGGACGGCGGCCCCTGGCAATCTGTTGCCCGCAAAATCCGATAACGATGGTGAAATCGCTCGCATACGGTGCATGCTTACTCTCGCTTGTGTTTTTAGCAACTTCCTGTGCCGGGTTGCGCAGCATTGACCTGCGCGATGCACACATCGTGGACGTACGCACCCCGCAGGAGTTCTCACACGGCTCTGCCACACATGCCATCAACATACCGCTTGGCGAACTCCGGCAACGGTTACATGAGTTGCGCGATAAAAAATACATTGTCGTGTTTTGCCACACCGGCATCCGGAGCACACTCGCTGCCTCCGTGTTGCGTAAAAACGGTTTCAGGCACATTATAAATGCCGGTACCTGGCAAAGGGCTGATAAACAAATACGTTTAAACAATACCATACAATAACGCTTTCCCATGGACACCACACAAAAACTCAGAGTAGTAATCCCCACCGACTTCAGTGTACAGGCCGAGTATGCGTACATACTGGTACATAAGCTCGAGGAAAGGATACCTATGGAAATTCATTTCCTGCACGTACTCCCGGCGCCCGATACGGTATCTATGGACGCTGATGGAAAATTTGAAACATGCGGTGAAATTGACGTGAAATATCTGGAAACGCAGCGCGACATGGCTCTCGATAAATTGAAGTATTTGCAACAGCGCTACGGCCGTCATATTCACACGCACCTCCGCCTCGGTAAGGTAACCGATGCGATTCTCACATTCGCTAAAGAAATAAACGCGGGCTTGATTGCCATGGGCACCAAAGGTGCGTTCGGCATTAAAGAAAAACTATCCGGCAGCGAAACACAAATGGTAGTGCGCAAATCTACTATCCCGGTGCTCTCTATGATGTGCGACCGCAGCGACCTTCAGTTCAGAAATATATTGCTGGTACACGATTTCAGACAACCTACCCGCATAGACCTGCAACTGATGAAACAACTCGTCAAAAGCTACGGATGTAAGTTGCACTTCCTGCAAATCACCTCCGGCAATCCCGATAGCGAACGCGCCGCGTTTGAAAAAAATGCCTCAGAGTTTGCCCGTCTGAACGGGATAGAAAATTTTGAACCACACCTGCTAAAAGATACCGATGTGGAAAATGGTGTAATTCATTTTAATCAAATGCACGATATGGACGTGGTTTGTATAGGTACTCACGGCAAGGGCGGCTGGTTACATGCCAGCGCCACAGAAAAACTCATCAATCACCTATACAAACCGATGATAACCTTTCACATTGATTAAAAAAGTATATAAAATAAAAATTTAACGCTATGTGGTCGTTTATAGTAAATCCCTGGCCCTGGTGGTTTTCGGGCATAGTTATTGTTTTTGTCATGTTTCTGTTGCTTTATTTCGGGCAGAGCTTTGGGTTTTCCTCAAACCTCCGTACGATTTGTGCCATGGCGGGGGCAGGCAGGATTAGCAAATTTTTTGATTTTGACTGGAAATCTCAACTCTGGAACATCGCCTTCCTGGTAGGAGCTATCATAGGCGGCTTTATTGCCAAAACATGGCTGAGTAACGGTGAGCCGGTAAAAATTTCTGATGCCACCATCCGCACATTGGCAGCTTATGGTTTTGCAACGCCCGGCGGCGCGCAGCCCGATGAATTGTTTACATGGCAGGCAGCCCTTACGGTCAAAGGGTTTCTGGTGCTTGCCCTTGGCGGACTTTTGGTAGGTTTCGGGGCGCGTTATGCAGGCGGTTGTACCTCGGGTCATGCCATCAGCGGTCTAAGCAATTTGCAAATCCCATCTCTGATTGCTGTAATCGGTTTTTTTGCCGGCGGACTGCTCATGACGCACGTGTTGTTTCCCTTAATCTTTGGTATAAAATAATTTGAATATGCGTATGGCAAAATACATTAAATTTCTGCTGGTTGGTGTTGTTTTTGGCATCGTAATGGCCAAAAGTGAGGCATTCTCGTGGTATCGTATTCAGGAGATGTTTCGTTTTCATTCCTTTCACATGTACGGCATTATCGGCACAGCCGTTACGCTGGGGATACTGGGCGTGGCGCTCATCAAGCGCTTCGGCATACGCGATTTTGCGGGCAATCCCATCGTTTTTCATCCCAAAGAAAAATCTTTATGGCGGTATCTGCTCGGGGGTACTTTGTTTGGTTTGGGATGGGCGCTAAGCGGCGCGTGCCCCGGCCCCATGGTCGTAAACATCGGGTACGGTTACCTTACCTTCTTTATCGTTTTTCTTTTTGCCATCCTGGGTACTTTTCTGTACGGAGTTGTCAAAAATAAACTTCCTCACTAAAGCATATCTGCTCAAACGCTATGATGAATCAACCGCAGATAGAGAGAGAGTTAAGAAAAATTTCGCGCCAGATCAACTGGGTACTGGGGCTGCTTATATGCGGTATTATAGTATTTATCTTTTCTCTGAACCTGGATAAAGTATTAACCTATATCAGCAACGCCGGAACCTCTTCTGCTGCGTTGGCAAATGCGGTTGACACCGCCGGACAGACAGATAACCTGTGGCAACCGCCCGCACTCGAAACTATCAAAGATGAAAAGCTCAAAGCACAAATACAGTATGGCAAACAACTTATAGCGCACACGGCAAAATATTTGGGACCCAAGGGTACTGTATTACAAATCAGTAATGGCATGAATTGTCAAAACTGCCACCTGGAGGCGGGCACCAAACCCTGGGGCAATAATTACGGTTCGGTGGCATCTACTTACCCGAAATTTCGGGCGCGCAGTGGCACAATAGAAAATATCTACAAACGGGTCAACGATTGTATGGAGCGCAGCTTAAACGGTAAAGCGCTCGATACGGCCGGCACCGAAATGCAAGCTATTAAGGCATATATTGAATTTTTAGGCAGCAACGTTCCGAAAGGTAAAAAAGCAGAGGGTTCAGGACTGAAAGACCTTGCTTATTTAGACAGACCTGCCGATCCTGCTAAAGGCAAACTGGTGTATGAGCAAAAATGCCAGAGTTGTCACCAACCCGATGGCCAAGGACTGCTAAACCCTGAAGGAAATGAATACACGTATCCGCCACTGTGGGGAGCACACAGCTACAATGATGCAGCCGGGCTCTACCGTATTACAAATTTTGCCAGGTACGTAAAATACAACATGCCGCAAGGCGCTTCGTACGATAATCCCATGCTCAGCGATGAGGAAGCGTGGGATGTGGCGGCTTTTGTCAACTCCCAGCCCCGCCCCCACAAATCCGTGCCTGATGATTGGCCCGATATCTCCAAAAAACCAATAGACCACCCCTTTGGCCCCTACGCAGATAATTTTACCGAAAAACAACACAAATACGGACCCTGGAAACCCATCCTCGATGCACAGCAAAAAGCCAAATCAACAGCACAAAAAAATTAGCTGGTACTATACGCATTATGCAAATTATATATATTAAAATCTGAATAACTGAAAATACCCTCCGCAGCTACTGTCATAAACCCTTACTAAGTAATAAATATGGTATGAAGCAGAAACGGAAAGAATTTCTCAAAACCCTCGGGCTTTCAGCCGGAGCCGTGCTTGCATCACATCCCATCTCGGCTATGGCGAGTGGCGAAGATGGACCTACACGCCACGGAGAAGCGTCATCACGCTTTACCGTTTCAATACTGCAAACCACCGACATACATTGTCAGGTTCACCCCCATGATGAATTATTTTGGGAGAATGACCGCTCCGTGTTTCGCAAAACAGGCGGATATGCCAGGTTGGCTACATTTTTCAAACAATATCGCAAAAAGCATCAACACACATTTCTGATTGATACCGGTGATATGTTTCAGGGCAGCGAGTTAAGTCATCGCACCATCGGTAAAGCTTTTGTACCCATCCTGAATGCACTTCCTTATGACCTGTACCTACCGGGTAATTGGGAAGTGGTTTATGGCAAAAAAAACATGCAAACACTCCTCGGAGCGCTGTATGCTCCTAAAATATGCGCCAATATGTACCACGATCTGGGTAACGGACGCAGGGGAGAATTAATTTTTCCGCCATACCATATCTGGACCGTTAACGGGGTTAAAATTGGGTTTATCGGCTATACCGACCACCTGGTGCCCATACGGCAATCTCCCAATTATAGCAAAGGAATTTTTTATTCAAAGCCCGAAGAGAACCTGGCTCACTACATAGATGTGCTCCGCAATCAAGAGCAATGTGCTTATGTAATCATCATTGCCCACATCGGACTGTCTCAGCAAATTCATTTGGCTAACCAGCCCGTATGCGAGGGAGTGGATTACATACTGGGCGGAGATACGCACGAGCGCGTTCGCCAGCCCATTGTATGTAAATACGCTAAGGTGGTAGAACCGGGAGCTTTCGGGTCATTTGTAGGAGAACTTAAACTTACCATCGAGAATGGCAAAGTAGTTAAAGATGAATATGCTCTTCTCGAAATTTCGGCTGACAAGTACAGACCCGATAAAAAAATTGAAAAACTCATCCATGAACTTGAAGCCCCCTTTTTACATGACATGCAGCAGGTAATTGGCTACAGCACAGTTCCGCTCTACCGCTATTTTGTAATTGAAAACACAATAGATACGCTCATTCTGGATGCCCTGCAATGGCAAATCCGCGAAGCAGACATCGTACTATCAAACGGGTTTCGTTTTTGCCCGCCGCGTGTTACACCCGACCACACCGGCCATATACCCATCACAGCCAGTTATCTCTTTGATATGCTGCCGATAGACAGCCCGGTGCGTACTGCTAAAGCCACCGGCAGACAAATCATGGACTGGTTAGAGCGGGAGTTAAACAACGTATTTGCCGAGGACGCATCTGAGCGGCTGGGGGGCTGGGTAGTGAAATTTAAAGGTATGCGTGTTTTCTTTAATGCGTATGGCGAGAAAGGAAAGCGCGTTCAGCAGGTGACCGTTGGTGATAAACCCATTGAACTCGATCGCACCTATACAATATGCGCCTGCGAGCGCGATGGTGACCCTGACGATATGCTCTGTCGCCTCAAAGGTGTTCGTGAAGGTAAAAACACACCTTTTGCCTTGCACCAGGTATTGAAAAATTATCTGGCGGCAAACTCGCCGGTAACCCCGTTACCGCAGCGGAATGCCGTGGCGCTCGATGCGCCCGATACGCTTCTTACGCAGGTACGCGGCGTGGATTATCAGTTCAGATAATCAATATAAATATAAATATAAAATTATTACTATATGAAGCCATTCATCAGTTTGCTTTTCGGGTTAGCCATTACGCTTCATGCAGCATCGCAAAAAACTTCCCGGTTATCATCTTCCGGCGCGGGGCAATATACGGACGCTGCTGAACCCCTTAAGATTATATTTCAATTGACAACTGCCGATACGCAGGCACACAAGGCATTGATGAAGCAACTCGGAAACATCACATCCGTAGAGCCCGCAACAAAGATAGAGGTGGTTTGCCACGGACCCGGCTTAGACATGTTGCGCAAAGATAAGAGCACGGTAGCTGATAAAATTCAGGAGTTTACCGCAAAAGGAATTGTCTTTTATGCATGTGAATTTTCTATGAAAGAACGAAACGTAAGCGCAGAGCAGATTTTGCCCTCTGCTGAATTTGTGAAAGCGGGTATCGTACACATCGTGCGCAAACAACGCGAGGGGTGGAGTTACATTAAATCGGGCTTTTGAAGCAGGAAAAGTTTTTATGATAAACCATGTCGTCAGGCAGATGATGTGTTTTGTAATGTATCGTAATAAGCGCGGCGTATTTACTTTATCACTGTTTTTCGCTTTTTATTTAGCTGCTGCGCAGCATCAGGAAGTTCACGAAAAGCCCGGCATCTGGAGGGGCAAAGAGGTAGAGGTGCGCGATACTACATCCCTATTGCACGCTTTCCGGAGCGGAAAGGTACAAGGGCATCTGCGTTACTTTTTCAGCGTTACCGACAATAACCGCGGACTTTCGGATTACTTTGCCAATGCATTTGGAGGCGGGTTGCGCTACGAAACCGGTAAATTTCACGGCTTTCAACTCGGCATAAGCGGCTTTTACATTTTTAATATCGGCTCATCCGATCTCACCAAACGCGACACAGTTACCCAACAGTTGAACCGGTACGAGCTGGGGCTGTTTGACGTAGAAAATCCCGCCAACAAAAATGACATTGACCGTCTGGAGGAATTTTATCTGAAATACACATATAGAAAATCGTTTATACGCTACGGCCGTCAACTGATCAATACGCCGTTTATCAACCTGCAAGACGGGCGCATGCGCCCCACCGGTGTGGAGGGAATATGGTTTGAAATGAACGAGGTAAGGAGATTACACCTTGAGGGTGGGTGGATTTATGCGGTTTCGCCCCGCAGTACGGTACGTTGGTTTACTGCCGCTCACTCTGTAGGGGTGTATCCGATGGGCGTTAATCCCGATGGCACAAAGTCCGATTATTTTAAAAACATCCGGAGCAGAGGGGTTTTTCTGATGGGGTTCAAATACCAGCCGATTTCCTGGTGGACAATCTCCGGCTGGAGTTTATTTTTTGAGAACATACAACATTCCGCACTCCTACAGACCGATGCTTATCCCAAACTCAAAGAAAACCTTAACCTGATTGGCGGACTACAATTCATACGCCAGGATGCAGTTCAACACGGCGGCAACCCGAACCCGAGAAAAACATACATGCCCCGTGGCGCGTCCTCTATGGTAGCAGGCACACGCCTTGGTATAAAATATAAAGATTTTGAAACAACCGTTAACTATACCCGCATTTTCAAAAACGGGCGCTACCTGATGCCGCGCGAATGGGGGCGAGACCCCTTTTACACCTTCCTGCCGCGCGAGCGCAATGAAGGTCTTGGCGATGTGCACGCCTTGGTGGTGAAAGCGCAATATCAATTTCCGGCGCAACGCATTTTACTCGCTGCCGCAGCCGGCTATTACCGCCTGCCGGATGTGAAAAATTATGCGCTCAACAAATACGGTATGCCTTCCTACACGCAAATAAACGCAGATATACGCTATGCCTTTAACGGTATTTTTAAAGGATTAGATGCCCAGCTGCTCGTAGTAGCAAAAATCAACAACGGAGACCTACATAACGACCGAAGGTATGAAATAAACAAGGTTAATATGGCATTATATAATCTAGTATTAAATTATCACTTTTGAAGCCGTTTGGTGTGAAAACCTGTCATCTAAAATACATAAACACCTTTTTATGCCACTCAGCTTTCGTAACATATTCGCGTTTCTGCTGCTGATTACCGGCTCTATGGCTCTGGGCAGCATGTATTCAGGTTATATCAATCACCCGCAAGTGCCCGTCACTGCCGAAAATGCAGTGCTCACCCTCATGATGACACTGTTCATCTTTTCGGGATTTTATACGTACAACTTTCTCACCCGCGGCAAAGGCCGATGGATAATAGCCCTTGCATTAAATGTGTTGTTGTTTGTTTTGACGGCTTTATCTTTTACGCAGGGGTACAATACAGCAACGCAACGTTGGTTCTCTGTGCACGAAGTATTAAACCTCATGCTTACTTTTATCCTCAGTGTTCAGCTAATTCTTATTCGTGTAAGGCAGGAAAAGTGAGTGGCGGGCACGTAGGACTTTGCTCCGTGAAGTTGATACTAATTACGGATATAAGCTTTCTCATTCATTTAATTTTCCTCCCAGCACCACCTGGTTTTTGAAACGCTTTACTTTACCCTGGAGGTTAAAAACTTCTGCATACACAATGTATATGCCTATGCGGGCTTTGCGTCCTTCATTATCGGTGCCGTCCCATTTGAATTTACCGCTTGCACTCAGTAGTTCATTTCGCACCAGCGATTTTATTTCACGCCCGATGGCATCAAATACGGTGATGTTGCACACATAACCCGGCTCGTCAAACTGATACTCTATCAACGTAAAATCCTTATCACCATCATTGTCGGGTGTAAACACTTCCGGGGATATGGTAATGGCGTCATCATGGAAGCCGTCGGAGGCAAACTGTGAGTTCATATATGTGGGCGTGGCAAAACCCACCGTAGAGGCAGCGCTGTGCCACGATGACGACTGCTGCGTGGGCGCGTCAAAGGATGTGCGTTCTAACGATACCCCGTCTTCTTTGTCAAGCAAGGCAAAATGCCAATCGTCACGATACGCCAGAGAGTCAATGGTGGCGTTGTTGATGAGTCGCAGAACGCAGATACTTTCGTTATCGTCAAAGTTCGGGAACCCCTTTACAGCCAGTAACGCAAAAGGATTTTCGCAGTAGTAGTATTGCAGAATGTTTTCCGGTTTAGCCGTCACCACTACGTACTCTTGCGGAAACAACAGGTAGCTTTCTGTAGCGAGGAATGATTTTTCGAGAATGGAAAAAGGATATTCGTAATCCATCTCTAAAATTTCTAACTGCTTCAGGTCAATTACCTTGTTGCTGAGGTTGTATAGTTCCACAAAATCGTAACCGCCCGTTCGCGGATTAAAAAGTATTTCGTTAATGATGACATCGCCCGGCGCAGCGGTATCGGGTATGGCAAAGCGCGCAGTGTTGCTCATACCGATGGGGTTTCCGTTACAGTCGGTAACGTCACTCACCGAAACCGTGTAAATTATTCCCTTGCTGAAGGGTTGTAAAAATTCCAGTTGTACCGTATTGTACTCGTAAGGCACAGGTAGTGCAAGAGCAGGTGAGCCAACATTTTGATCAACGACATACTTCCCTGGGTCAGAGGCGATGCCGTTGTCAAGCGGCTCAGAGAAATATATCATTACGGTGTTAGGTCCCGAAATGGCAGCACGCACTAATTTTGGCAAAACCGTATCGGGGTTAAATTTTACGACAGAGTTTTTTCTGCCCGGTGTGCCACCTGCAGGGTGACTGCTCGCTTGCCAGTTTCCTTTGCCGTAACACGGATTTCCGGGGTCAATCATTTCTAAAGACCAGCCCCCGTCTTTTTTGTTTTCATCCTGGTACCACTCATCGGTGTAAGGTACGTAGTGAATGAGCGTACCGGAGTTGTTTTTCAGCAGCAGATTATCGCCCGTGTTCGTAAGCGATGGGAACGAGGACACTGCCAGCACATTCAAATAATCAGCAAACAACATAGCGTTGGTGTTGGCAGTTATAATTACAAAAGAATCGGGCATGAGCAGATAGTACGGCAATTTTGCCGAAGTAGAGGCGCCGGCTTTGCCCAGTTCCCAGTTTTGAAGATTTATGGCTTTATTACTGCGGTTAAAAAGTTCTATAAACTCAGCTTCCGGCAAACCCACCGGCGGTGTGGGATCCGGAAAAATCTCGTTGATGATTACATCAAACTCATCAGCCGGTTGTGGTACGGCAAACTGGTAAGTATTGTTGGTTGAAAGGGTTTGCCCTGCGCAGTTTTGAATATTTACACTTACCGTATATAGGGTTGAAACGTCCAGAGGAGTAGCAAAGTACAAATGTACTTGTGCAAAATCGGTAGTATCTAACGCACTGCTTTGCAGAGTGGCATTGGCAGGGGTAATAGTAAAATTGCTTACCTGCGCTGCAGCGGCAGGAGAAACATTTTGGTTAAACAGCAGCGTAATTTCATTTGGCGATGAAACAATCACTCCTGTAAGCGAAAAGGTTGCGGTAGCGTTTGGGTTATACACAGAATTTCTGCGGCCCGGTGTACCACCGCTTGGGTCGTTAGATGCCGTCCAGTTGTTGGTGCTTTGGCAAGGGCTCTGCGGGTTGATGAGTTCAAGTGTCCATCCTCCGTCTGATTTCACCGGGTGGTTGTACCAATCGTCCACGTAATTCACTTTATGTATCACAATGCCCGCGGCATTTTGTAGGGTAAGGTTATCGGATGTGTTGTTGAGGGATGGCAGTGAAGACAAGCCAAGCGCTGAAACGCCCGGGGGTAGCGAATCTTTGTTACTGTTTGCAATCAACACCACGAAGCTATCGGCAGGAATTGTGTGCGGCGGAAGGGTAACGGTTGTGGATGCATCCGAAAACTTCCACCCACCTATGTTGATGGCATAAGGAGTTCTGTTATACAATTCCACAAACTCAACCGCAGCGAGCCCCACCGCCGGGGTTGGGTCAGCCATGATTTCGTTGATGAGTACGTCATACGGGCCGGGTTCATAATAAGAAAACTGTATCGTAGCGGGTAGCATCGCATTGCCCGCTATATCTTTTACTCCGCTGATGGAAATGCTGTAGTTGGTGGCGTTGGTAAGCGGGTCTAATAAGGTGAGGTGTACCAGCGCTGCATCGGCACCGTCTAACACAGCGCTTATCGGATTGCCCACGCCGTTGTCAATCACATAATTCACATG
>JANWXI010000033.1 GCA_025057415.1 Chitinophagales bacterium | reverse complement strand
TCCGCTGTCGCTCAATACCAAATTACCACTTCCTGTCATGATACGGTTACTTGCGGCGGACAATGTACTCTGGTCCAGCAAGGTCATGGGTTGTGTTGTTGAGTTATGGAGAATAAGGACACGACCATCGGTAGAGCCAGCCGATGCGGTGAAGCCGGAGATGAAGAAGGGTGCTGTGGGACCCGTAATGCGGTAGTAGGTGTGGCCAGAGGGAAAGGGGCTTACCGCCACGTTGTTATTGTTCCCATTACTTAGGGTGAGCGTTGCCTGCCGCAGGGCGATGTCGCCATTGATGTCTAAGTACGTATTGGCGGCTGTGGTGAGGTTGATGCTCACTAGCCCGTTGCGGTTAATGCGCATGCGCTCGGTGGGCACGCCCACAAAGTTGGAAGGATTGGTGTAGAAGGATATTCTGCCCGGCATATTGCCCGATGAGGAGTTGCTATCAACAGCCAGTTCGATGCGAGAGGAGAGTTGAAAGGCAGCACCGTCATAGCCGCGCCCGTCTATGCGACCCAGAACACCGGTGGAGCCGATAATGGTGGGCGCACTAATGGTGCCCTGCGCTCTGCGAAACCAAAACTCGTTGGGGTTGCCGTAATTGGTTGATACGTACACCGGATTGTTCCCTCCTATGTTCACGGCCTCCACAGTGCCCGATTGGGTGGGCAGCACGGTACCAATGCCCACCCGCCCGTTTTGGTCAATAGTCATTCTGCGAATATTGTTGGTGCGAAAGGTTAGCCCGGTATTGTCTATCGTCCCCACAAAGTTGAGCGAGGTGTCGGTATTGGTGTTGCCGCGCAGGCGCCAAAAGTGCCCGTTGCCGGGATTGGGGTTTTGGACTTCGGCTTGGGGCAGTGCGGCAAGAGGCAACAACAAGAATACGACAACTATTGTATGTAATTTATTTACCATACGTGATATGCTTAATTTTGCAAAAATACACTTCAACAAGATAGTGTAACAGAATTGATGTTTACGTTTAGTTTATATTAGGTTGGCGTAAAATATGTCTCATTCACAACGGGGGTACCCGTAGCAGATAGTGCCCCCACCTGTTATCTCCTACGGGCTGAAGGCGCAACAGTATGGGGGAGGTTTGAGGTATTCCGGTGCGTGAAACGATTCCAGAGAGTATAACCTGTGGTCATTTGCCGGAAAATCTGGGACTTAACGGGGTAATACCTGAATCGAAGGAAATATTTTACTACTGTAAAAGCATCTTTTTGTGCCTTTTCAGCGTCATAATTACATTTGCAATGAAAAAATCGACATACGATTATCAGTTATGTTAAATTCACAAGCCATGTTTTGAATTCACACACAAACATTATAGCTAATGAAAAAACTTTTTGCCTTAGTTCTATCGTGTACTTCTGCCTTTGCACAAGCACAACTTACCGTTGATACCAACATTACCGCTCAGCAAATGGCGCAATACTTAGCCGGCAGCGGGGTATTAATCTCTAACGTTCAATTAAATTGTGCCAGAGGCGCTTACGGAAAATTTACGGGAGGAGCCGGCACAACACTCAACATCAATCAGGGAATAGTGCTTACCAGTGGAAATGCCCTTCAATTGCCGGGTCCCTCTACTGTGTTTGCCTCTAATCAAACTAATGACAACAGCGATGCCGACCTTGATGCCATACTGGCAGCAAACCCTGTACAAACTGAATCGCACGATGCCTGTGTCCTGGAGTTTGACGTAAAAGTGAATGGCGACTCGCTGAAATTTAACTACTCCTTCGGGTCTGAGGAGTACCCAAACTACACCTGCTCGCAATTTACGGATTTATTTGCCTTTTTCATTAGTGGACCTAACCCGCAGGGAGGACAGTATGTAAAACAAAACATCGCCCTTATACCCGGCACAAATCTCCCTGTAAGTATTAACACAGTCAACTCAGGTACACCCAGCGGCTCCAATTCGCCCAGCGATTGTATTTCATTGGCTTATTCAAACTTTTTTATTGGCAACTCTACGATTGTTTACGATGGGCACACTACGGTATTTGAAGCCAAAATCGCCACCATCCCCTGCCAGACGTACCACCTGAAACTTGCCATTGCCGATGCCGGTGACCAGATTCTTGACTCGGGTGTGATGCTGGAAGCGTACTCATTCAGCGCAGCTAACGTAAAAATCACTCCCGGGATATACAACACACCTCTGTTTGTCAATGCCGTGGAGGGCTGCGCTCCGAGCGGTTTCGTGATAAGCATTGATAACGTTTTGACGGATACCTTCACCGTCTATTATTCCGTGGGAGGTACGGCAACATCCGGAATTGACTATACTGCATTACCGGGTGTATTGCAGTTTATTCCTGGCGATACATCCGAAACGCTCACCATACAACCCCAGCTCGATTTTATCAGTGAGGGGCTGGAGTCCGTTACACTCTATTTGCTCAACACCTGCGACATGTCACCTTACGACAGCGCCACGATTTACATTCAGGACTCAGTGGTAGCGGCTGCCACCAGCCCCGATGTTACGCTCTGCAGGGGAGAAACAACCCAGATAACGGCAACGGGAGGGTTGGTATATCAATGGTCGCCCCCGGCCGGCCTCAGCGCTACCAACATTCACAACCCTTATGCAAAACCGCTCAACACAACAAAGTATTACGTTACTGTTTCGGTGGGTCCTTGCAGCGATGTGGACTCTATCCTTATTACCGTCACCGACCCGTTGTTTAGTGTAAACGCCGGACCCGATGATACGCTTTGTCTGAACGAGGCATCTGTGATACCACTTCAGGTAACGGGCAATCAACAACCCTACACCTACAAGTGGATTCCCGCAACATTTCTCAATGACTCTACCGTTCAAAACCCGGTAACGAAACCCAACACCACTACCACATACGAAGTAATTGTAACCGGCGCTAACGGTTGTACTCAGCGCGACACCATCACATACGTAATTGACGGAGTAGGACCGGTAGTCAAAATCACGCCAGACAAAAATTTTGTCTGCGAAGGCGACACCATACAGTTGCAAACGCAGATTTTCCCGATGACCTGCGGGCTTAATACTGTGGGCTGCAACGGACAATATTCAATCGAACAAATCGGAAACGGAAACACACAGTTCGGTAACTCACCGTTCGGTAATTTCGGTAGCGGCCAACGGATGCAGATTCTCTACAGAGCGTCTGAATTACAGGCAGCGGGAATTTCTCCGTGTACTATTACCGACCTTGCTTTTGACCTCGTATCGCAAGGAACATTTGCTCCGTTTGATAATTTCACCATAAAGATGGGCTGCACCGATGTGGACGAGTTGGATGCCTGGCAAACCGGACTCTCAACCGTTTATCAGGGGTCTTATACTCTCAACGGCTCCGGCTGGAACACTATCTCCTTCAGCAACCCTTACGACTGGGATGGGTACTCAAACCTCATCGTTGAAATTTGTTACGACTTTCTGAACGGCTTTACAAACAATGACCCGGTATTTTCTGCCGGCACATCCTTTAACTCAGTATTTTTCGGCTCTGCATTTGCAGAACCCGGTTGCGATGTAAGTTTTGGATTCAGTGATTTCTTCCGCCCCAACACCCGCTTTATCGTTTGTACTGAGCCACCCAAGAATTACACCTTTAGCTGGACACCTGTTACCAATCTAATTACCCCTGATAGTCTAAATCCAAAAGTAGTATTGAATCAAAACACAACCTACCTGCTGGATGTTACCGATGGAGAATGCAGCGGTACCGGCTTTGTAGATTTGAAAATAGCCAATTACGGAATATTTGCCGGAAACGACACCGTAGTGTGTTTGCCCGGCAGTTTACAATTGCAAACCATCATCACCGGTGATGCTCCGGGTGTTGCTGTTTCATGTGGCGCTAACAATACATCCTGCCCCTCTCCTCAAATATACACACTCGGGGGTACAACCGACCCTTTACCGTTTCTAACTCCTTTCGATGGTATGTTTATTGAGGATGTACGCACACAATACCTCTTCCGTGCTGCTGACCTGACTGCCATGGGGCTTTCAGCCGGTACCATCAACTCTGTGGCACTCAACATCACTTCTAAACAATCTCTGCAACCTTTCCAGAACTTCAACATCAAAATGGCTTGTACCGAATTGCAAAGCTATGCTATAATGACCGACTGGCCGGCTACGCAAACGGTTTATACCAACAACCTGCTCACCACCACTAGCGGCTGGAATACGTTTAACTTCACTACCAATTTCGATTGGGATGGCACCAGCAACCTCATCCTCGAAATCTGCTGGGATAATCCTGACTTCATTTTCCCGATGGGTACTGATGGTATAGAATTAGTTACCACCAATTACAATTCTACTTTGTATGCCAATAGTAACATGGATGTTGGCTGTGACCTACCGGTGTTTCTTGCCTTTACCGATTTCTCACTGCCGCGCGTGCGATTTGGATACTGCGAGCCCCCTGCGCTGGTACCACAATATACCTGGCAGCCGCCCACCGGTCTCAGCGACCCCAATATTCCTAATCCTGTGGCATCGCCAAATCAAACAACCACGTACATCGTAACGGCTGACTTCCCCGGCGGTTGTGTAAAACGCGATACCATTACCCTTACCCCCGTTCAGGTAAATTACTCAGTAACGGACGATACCACTATATGTCACAACGGCTCTGCTAACCTAGCGGTCAATACCGATGGAACGGTAAACTGGCAAAATACACCCGGGTTGAGTTGCTATGATTGCAAAAACCCTGTCGCCACACCCGACTCAAACACCGTGTACTACTTCAGTGTACAAGCTAACGGCTGTTTAGTTACCGACTCGGTACTCGTGAACGTAACCACAGTAGATGCATCAGTCGCTTTTAACGATACACTGGTAGATCAGGGCACTGCCGTACAGCTATTCGGCTCCGGCTCCGGCGGTGATGGCAACTATACGTATGTATGGTCACCCGCCACCGCACTGGATAACCCCAACGCCCAAAACCCAACCGCCACTCCTTTGCAACCCACCGTGTATCTACTCACAGTGAACAGCGCGGGTTGCAGCGACACGGCATCGGTGAACGTGCGCATAAATATTATAGAAAGCCCCATTGCCATGCCGAATGTGTTTACCCCCAATGGCGATGGCCGCAACGACCTGTTCTATCCGGTCTTTAGCAACGACAAACTGGCAACGGTCAAAGAGTTTCGTATCTACAACCGCTGGGGGCAGATGGTACACAACAGCACCTCGGGCTGGGATGGCAACTTCCAAAGCAAAGAACAGCCCGCAGGAACGTACATCTACTATATCGTGATACAGCGACCGTTGCAAAAGGATGAAGAAATACAGGGGTCGTTTACGTTACTACGATAAACCACCGGCGGCGGCTCTGTACACCGTTCCGGTAACACACTGAATAAATACTTCCTCTGTGCTACATTATTGCCTGTAAAAATAAGTTGCCGATAGGCACGGGTTGCACACCTCTGCCACAAACTTAACTTCGCAGCGCTTGTTGAGTAAACGTAAAACACACCTCATGAATTTTGCACTTACCGAAGAACACCTCATGATACGCCAGGCCGCGCGCGACTTTGCGCAAAACGACTGCAAGCCCGGCGTGATTGAACGCGACACGCATCAGACCTTCCCCGCTGAGCAGGTAAAAAAAATGGCTGAGTTGGGTTTCATGGGCATGATGGTCCCTACCGAGTATGGAGGCAGCGGCTTAGATACCCTGAGTTACGTAATCGCCATGGAAGAAATTTCTAAAGTGGACGCCTCGGTGTCTGTCATCATGAGTGTAAATAACTCTCTGGTGTGCTACGGTTTAGAAGCATTCGGTACCGAAGAGCAAAAGCAGAAATATTTAGTCCCCCTTGCCAAAGGCGAAAAACTCGGGGCATTTTGCCTGAGCGAACCTGAAGCCGGCAGCGATGCCACTTCGCAAAAAACCACCGCCATTGACAAAGGCGACTATTACCTCCTTAACGGAACCAAAAACTGGATTACCAACGGAGGCAGCGCTGATATCTATCTGGTAATAGCCCAAACCGACCCCTCCAAGGGTCACCGCGGTATCAACGCCCTCATCGTTGAGCGCGGCATGCCGGGCTTCGAAATAGGTAAAAAAGAAGACAAGATGGGCATTCGCGCAAGCGACACACACACGCTCCTGTTCAGCGATGTGAAAGTGCCCAAAGCAAACCGCATAGGCGATGACGGCTTCGGCTTCAAATTTGCCATGAAAACCCTCAGCGGCGGACGCATCGGTATAGCCGCGCAGGCGCTCGGCATAGCAGCTGGCGCCTACGAACTGGCAGCAGAATACGCCAAGCAACGAAAAGCATTCGGCAAAGAAATCATCCACCACCAGGCCGTAGCATTTAAACTGGCCGACATGGCCACCCGCATCGAGGCAGCGCGCCTTCTTGTGTACAAAGCCGCGGTGCTCAAAGACCAGGGCAAAAACTACGACCTTGCCGGCTCAATGGCAAAAGTTTTCGCCAGCGAAACAGCCATGTGGGTCACCACCGAGGCCGTCCAGATACACGGCGGCTACGGATACGTAAAAGAATACCACGTAGAGCGCCTCATGCGCGATGCCAAAATCACCCAAATCTACGAAGGCACCAGCGAAGTGCAACGCATTGTCATTTCGCGAAGCGTGTTGGCATAACCAACCTAACCTCCCTTATCCCGCATGGCAACGCCACCCCGTTGCACGGGCGCCTGCTGCTTTACACGCGATTACACATAATAAATATTTTTCATATTTTGGGGGTGCCCCCGCTGCCAAGCGCTGCAAGGCAGCGGGGTCGGGCTTGCTACGGGGTACGCTGCCGCTCCCGCCGCGCCCGCGCGTGGGTTGTTTTTTCAACGGTGCGGGCGCGGCCGCTTCGCTGCGCTCGCGCCCTCCGCATCCCTCACCCGAATGACGCGGGTGGCAATAGCATATTGTGGTTGGCCCGTAGCAATGCTACGCGACTTTCCTGCAACTCGTCATTACGCCATCTGCGTATATCGTCTTTCGCTACGGATTTCAGAAACTTTCATTTCCGGGAAATAGAAACTACTAATCCTTTCACTTTCCTTCCTGTAAGCGCAGTGCGTTAAACTCCGTTTTCGTGATAGAAATATCCCTGCGGCTTACATTCCGCTATATTCCATTGCAAAACACAGAAAATTATCTCGCA
Organism: Chitinophagales bacterium; assembly: GCA_025057415.1. Lineage (GTDB taxonomy): Bacteria > Bacteroidota > Bacteroidia > Chitinophagales > LD1 > Bog-950. The sequence continues at coordinate 21,172 of JANWXI010000033.1, read as the reverse complement.
GCATACGCCTGATTAGCGCGCCACAACCAAACGCACACGCCGGGTGTTAGTGCCGTTTTGCAGGGCAACCAGATACACACCATTTGGCAGGCTAGAGATGTTTAGGGTTACTTCGTTATTGCCTATCTGGCTTTCGTGCACCTGAGCGTGCAACACCTGCCCGCTCATTGAGCAAACGGCTATGCGGCTCGTTTGCGCTTCATCACTGTAGTATGCTATACTAACGCGCTCGGCAGCGGGGTTGGGGAAAAGGAGGAAAGGCGTTGGCTCACTTACCTCGTCAGGTGAAGGTGTGTCACCGTCCCCTTCTCTGAAATTGAGCGCAGAAACTGATACCTGCAAATTGTAGCAACGTGTGTTATTGAACGCGCCATTGGCGCTATGTATCCGCAGGTAATACGTACCGGGGCTGGATGTGTTGTGTATGATGGTTTCTGGTCTTAAGCCGGGATTTTCGGATGATGCGATTTTTGCGTTGCCCGAAGCGTTTAAGAGGAACATATCATAGTCGGCAGGTAAGTTTGTGAGGTCTATGCGTATTTTGGTGGCAGGCAAGGTGGTGGTAATCAGGTACCAATCTCTGTCGCCCGATGAGGAAATCTGTGCAGAGAGGTTAGTGTTCAGCGGCGCCGCGTAAGCTGTGGCGGGCGTATTGTTTGGCTCGTAATTATCGGTACAGTTGCCGAGTGTACTAAAGGCAACCGGTGTAGAAAATGGCGAAGTATCGTTAGCGCAAATTGCCTGCACACGCCATTGGTAGTTAGTACCCGGCAGCAATCCGTACATGGGCAAAATGGTATCTTTGGTGTGCAGCGAGTTTGTCCATGTGGGGGATGTGAGCGGTTTATATTGCAAAATATAACCCACAGCTACGCTCACCGGTTTCCAGTTGGCATAGGCGATGTCGGTACCAATAGATAGGGTGGTGATAGTAACAGGGGTAGGGCAGCCAACGGGCGGGGGCGTAACGCAACCCAATGAGTTGAGGAGAGAAGCCCGTGCCCCTCCGGTTGCAAACAGGGCGCTCATGCGTGCTACCTGACCGGCGGTAAACATGTTCATGCAGTCATCGGAGGTGTAGTCCATGTAATTCATAAACATATCACCGTTGGGGCCGTTGCTGCAACTGATTTTCGGAAATGTGGGGCAGTTGGAGTTGGGACCTGCCTGGTTGGGTGTGTCAAACACATAATCGGTGCCCGAGCAACTGGTGCCGTCATCGCCCCATATATGGTACAGGTTGAGCCAATGCCCCACTTCGTGTGTGGCGGTGCGCCCTAAGTGATAAGGGGCGGCAGTGCCATGGGTGTTTAAACTGCCTATACTGGAGTACAGCAGTACAATACCATCTGTAGCCGGGGGTCCTCCGGGAAATTGCGCATATCCCAGAAGCCCTCCGCCCAAATTGCAAGACCATACGTTCAGGTAACTTGATGCCGGCCAGGCATTGCTGCCGCCGGATGAGTTGTATTTTACAGCGTTATTGGTTGAAAACGAGGAGACGGTAGTAGCTCTGCGTATGATACCCGTGGTGGGTAGCCCGTTAGGGTCGCGGGTGGCGAGGCAAAACCGGATATTGGTACCCGCACTCACTGACGCAAAAGGCGCAGGGGTGTTCACGGCATCATCATTCAGCCGGGCGAAGTCGGCATTGAGTTGCTCAATCTGCGCGTGTATCTGCGCATCAGAGATGTTTTGAGCGGCTGTATTATACACTACGTGAAAAACTACCGGTATGGTAATAATACCGCGCGATGAATTTGGATTTTGAGCTATGTATGCTTCCGTAAATTCTTCAATCTCTCTGAGGCGTTGTTCCAGGCCGGGGTCTTGTGTTTTTAGTTGCTCCATGTAAAGTGTGGTGGCACAACGCTCATACTGTTGTGCAACTACAGGTATAGTAAGCCCCCATAGCAATGCCGTTAGCGCCGGTAAGGCGAAACGTGCATATAAGTTTTTGACTATCAGCATGCTGTATATTAAGGTGTAATTGGGCATGCTACGGATGGCAGTTAAATTAGTTTCAAAAGTAAAGCAAAATCACAAAAATACTACTGAATTTAACAATAAACCCCACTAACGGGTTTTCACAATGTAATCTGGCAGAGCTGGTATGTACGCATTACTTTACGTTACTCCCCTCCGGTTTCGGGATGGGGGTGCCCGTACATGGGGCGACTCTTTTCGCGCCAGAGTTTTTCTTCCAGTTCTACCTGTTGTTGTTCTTCGGGGCTGAGTGGTATATCGTGCAGTTTGTTCAGGTCGGGCATGCCGGCGTTAAGCCAGCAGGTGTACCACACATCTGCCACCATTTTGATGCTGGCGCGCATGCGGCGTTCAACCATACCGTCCATCATATCGCTGTATGTTTTGGAATATTCCTCGCTTTGGGCGCGCACGGTCATCATTCCGCGCTGCTCATAGGCGAATTTTCTATCGGGTGGAAACGAGGCGCTTAATATTTTTTCAAACCCGAACACGGTATCCAGGGCGCGGTGGCTTTCCAGCACAGCTTTCCAGATGCGCTCCAACGGCTTTTCGATAAACTCGGCATGGCCGATGAAGTAGTCGTAATCTTCGCCAAACAACTCCGGTATCCGCGACTCCCAAAAAGCGTGAATGCCCGCCTGGCCGGTCAGGAGGCCGTTGTAGTTTTCGGTAGTATGTAAGGGAACATGTGCATCGCCAATGTAGTGGCCTATTTCTGCACTCAGCCGCAGGATTTTGTTTTTATCTTTCATGCGAAAGGCATCGGTGAGCCAGTACATCATCTGGTGTATGCGCCAGGGCACAATACCGTATGCTTTCAGGGTATCTTCGGTATATTTTTTTACGGCATCGTCCCAGCGGCGCGGGAAATCGTGGCACGGGTAAGTGCAGTAGTGGTCTAAATCAATGTAATGGCGGGGGGCTTCATCGGGGGTGGCGTACCGGCGCTTATCGGGGTCCACGGCGTGTTCGGTGATGTACTCAATGTTTTGTTTGTAAAAACTAATCATTTCGGGCGGCAGCAGAAATACCGCTATACGGTTGATGCGCTTGTGTGCCCAAAACCCCCAGGCGCAGACCTGCTGTGTGCTCCACAGCAGGCAGAACGTCAGTAACAACGTATAAGGAGATATGAGGCGCATTTTATATATAATATGATTTTAATGTTAAAGTATATCGGTTAAGCAATGGCTTAGGTTGAGAGCAGAAAGTTGGTGCAATCGTCTCAACTGAACAAAAGTATGAAATAAATACAAACGTATTGTGTGAAGAAATGGTGAAGTAGAGGTGAGAAACGGGTGTAAAGTTAGCCATGTCCGGTAAGGGAGTGTCGGTCAGCGGGGGTAGGGTAACAGCGCGTAAGCCGGGTGAGGGATGCGAGCGGAAAGCCCGCAGCCCGCGCCCGCGCCTAAAGCGCGGGCGCGGCGAGGACTTGGAGCGGGTCAGCCCGACCCCGCTGCCTTGCAGCGCTTGGCAGCGGGGGCACCCCCGGCTATAAATTAAAACTATCAAGTGTTAGTTTGGTTGACGACATCCGATGCAGTTTACCTAACGACTGTTAGCGGCCCGTTGAAATCATACACCTGTCCGCCAAAGTTGATACGGATGAGGTAGTAGTATGTGCCACCCGGAAGTTTTTCTCCGCGCCAGGTGCCGTCCCAGTTGTTTTGGTAGGGCCGTTGGTAGAACACTTCATCGCCCCACCGGTTGATGATGCGCACTTCGTTATCAGGGAAGCGGTCGAGGTCGCGGATGTACCACACATCGTTGTAGCCGTCAACGTTATCGGGCGTGATGGCGTTGGGGATAAAAAACAACGCGAAAGGTTTGTCGCGCACAAAGATGACGACACTGTCGTAATCTACGCAGCCCTGCCCATCGTCAACGGCAAGGAAGTAAGTGATGGATGAGTCGGGGTAAGCGAGCGGATTGGGGCAGTTGTCGCAACTGAGAAAATAGGGCGGTGACCACTGGTACGCTATACCTCCCGATGCGTTGAGTTGTATGGTGTCGAAGCGCCAGATGATGGTATCAATGCCCGCCAGGGCGAATCGCTCGCGCGTGATGGCAAGCGCAAAGGGAGGTTGGTTGTAGTTGTTCCAGCGAAACCTGCTCATGCGGTTAAAGGGAGCGCCTGCAATCACCGTGTCGCGGAAAATGGACTGCCACTCGGGCACAACTTTCCACTCCACGATGTCGTTCCACACACCATCGGCAAGCTCATCGTAAAAAATGGTAATATCTGCACTGTCGGTGCCGCTGATGTGGTACAGGCGGTGGTACCAGTTGGGGTTTATTTGACACACCAGATGAAAGCGCGTGTTCCGGTCGTATCCTTCCAGCGTGGGGTCCACGTTGGCAAAGCGCGCTTTGTAGTGGTTTTCGTTGTTAGCATTGGGCACAAACTCCACCGGTCTGTAGCGGGGTGTGCCTTGCGATGACCCAACGGGAAACAGATATGCCTGTGTGGAATTGGTTCTGCGCAGCAGGCCTCCGTCCTGTAAACTGGAAACGAAACCCGAGGTGCGGTTCACTGAATTTACGTCAGGGTTGAGTACCCACACCGTGTTGTCGTCCATATTTAGTTCCCGATCGCTCAGAGAGAGTTCCTGATCTACATATACATCTATATCGCCATACTTTACCCCGCTGCCGCGCAGCATCAGATGGCTGAAATGCGTTTCTTCGGTGCCGCGTATGCGCTGGTCGCTGCCGTGCAGGTAAACCCAGCCCGTGCCGATAGAGTCGAAACATCGGTTGGGGGCATCGTGCACCCAGTCGCCTGTGAGAAATATCGTATCGGTATTGTGATAGTGCCCTGCGCCCTGATTGTATGCATCACCGATAATGGATATGTACGCCCCGTCTTTGATACTTACTAAGCCGTTGTTGCTCCAAAACGCATTTTGCGCGCCTGCGTACAAACAAAGGCAGCAATACCACAAAAGGATGGGGCGTTTCATGGTGTGCTAAAGTAGCAAATAATGTAACTGAGCGAAATACCCCACATCCGCAAAAGCAATACGAGAGCCAGTGAGGAGAACATGCCGTGTTTCCGCAACGCGGTAGAGTCGTAGTACGGTTACGCAAAAAGCAATAATATTATGCTGAGAGAAAAAACGAAAGAGCCGAGTGTGGAACGTGGTTCGTATTGCGACAACAGTCAACAGTTTAAGTTGTGAGCTTGTTGGATGCAATCATTTTTTGGTAGCATCGCCCCCGGTTTGTACCTGGTTGTGACCTTACATTGTTTTACAGCCGTTCAAGTGAAATGAAGACAAAAACGCAATACGCTTTGATGCTTAACCCTGACGAGATATGCTTGAGTAACAATGTATTATGCCTTTTGCACATCACATACAGTGACGCATGGTTTGACTATTACACCACCCCGCTCACTACGCGAAACATCCGTACCCTGAAAAAGTATGGTTTTGGTGCCGATGCGATAAGGTCGCTTATGCCTTTAACAGAAGAGTATTTGCATGCATACATTAAGGGGGAACAAATAGCATCACTCAAACAACGGTCAGGTCAGGCACGGGAAGTGGTGAACAGACGCATAGAAGAGCGCATACTGTCGGATTTCTTGCGCGAAGTAGCACAACATGAAAGTATTAACATCTATCATCGCCGGCTTACTGACAAGGGGCGATGTTTACTAAGTAAGTGTAAACTGAAGGCCGAACCTCCTTCGATTACTTTTCGAGTATTGCCACAAAGTGAGGGTCGCTTTCAGATAGAGACGATTATTCATACCGATGAAGGGTCTGCGCCGCTTAGCGAATTTGAGCAAAAAAGTTTTTTGTTACTGCGTAATCATACATATTACCTTTTGCACATAAAGGAACTGCAAACACTGCGCTGGCTGCAATCCAAGTCAACCGATGGGGGGTGGACGGGCGCAGCTCTTGCCGAACACATTCTTGCCGAGTTGGAACGAAATTATCATGTGGATCGGGGCAAGTATCTCAGGCATATCACCATACATGCCGACCCAAAGGGGTGTGTTCATATTAGCGAGTTAAATGAAAAGTTTTTGATGCTCACTCCGCAGTGGAATTACGAGGGTATAATGGTGGAAGGGGAATATTGCGCAGAACAGGAGATTACGCTTAACGGCCAATTGTATAAAATCATTCGCAACCGCGAAGCGGAAGAGCGCCTTACTGCTTTAGTACGCGCATTGCATCCCGCATTTCAAACGCAACATCGGGGATACTTTTATCTTACGTTTGAGGAGGCACAGAAAAAAAACTGGTTTTTGAGGGCGTATGTTCGTTTGCTGGAGATGGACATTGAATTGAGAGGGTTAGACATGCTACACCATTTTCGCTATTCGCCTCAGCCGCCCGTTACGGAATTTAAGTTAACCGCTGCTGAAGATGATCGCCTGTATTTTGATATGAAGGTGAGGTTTGGAAATGAGAGCGTGCCCCTGAGGGAAATCAAAAAAGTATTGATGCAGGGGCAGCACTGTGTGATGCTGCGTAATGGAACCATAGGAGTATTGGATGATGGGTGGCTGCAACAGTATGAGGTGCTGGTGCGCCACGCTACCATTACAACCGGTGCGATGTGGGTACATAAATGGCTATTGCTTGCCGAAAACGCAAGCGAAGCAGTACGTAAGTACAGGCCGGTTTTTACGAAGGAGTGGTTAGCGCGCTGGGAGCAGTGGCAACAGCACGATACGGAAGTTTACTCCCTGCCCAGGTCATTACACGCTGACCTGCGCCCGTATCAGCGCAAAGGGTACGAATGGTTGCGACTGTTATCAGCAATAGGCAGCGGCGCCTGTTTGGCAGATGACATGGGATTGGGAAAAACGCTGCAGAGTATAGCTTTCATTGCGGCAGAGCTGGAAAATTACGCTGATGCCCGCTGCATTATCGTAAGCCCGCTCACCTTGTTGGAAAACTGGCGAAGAGAATTTCAGAAATTTTGCCCTTCCATAAACACATACATTTTTCACGGCAAGAGCCGTGACCCGGAAGAATTCCTGCAATCTGGAGCTCCGGTTATGCTGATTTCCTATCACACCCTGCGTTCAGCTATTAATGACCTGAGCACAATTCATTGGCACGTGGCGTTGATAGATGAGAGCCATCACATCAAAAATCCCTCGGCAAAGATAACACAGGCAGTATGTGCGCTCAAGGCGCGGCACCGAATAATCCTCACCGGCACACCATTGCTCAACTCCACTTTGGACCTGCACAGCCAATTTCATTTTATACTGCCGGGCTACCTGGGCTCGCGCGAAACGTTTAATCAAGATTACGTGATACCCATTGAGCGGCTCGGTAACCATGAAAAGGTGCATGAGCTTCGTCAGATTACGCGCCCGTTTATTTTGCGCAGAACAAAATCACAGGTAGCCCAAGATCTGCCTCCCAAAATAGAAACACTGCTCTGGTGCGAAATGGACGAAGAACAAAGGCAGGTATATGAGGAGATTAAAAAACAAATTCGCGATAGCGTGTTTCTGAGCATTAAAAACGTGGGCATAGCTAAGAGTAAATTGAACATCCTGCAAGGTATAATCCGGCTACGCCAGGTGTGTTGCTCAGCGGCAATGGCCAAAGGTATTGACCTGCACAGTGAGCAATCGGTGAAAATTGATGTACTAAGTGACAAGGTGCAAAACGAATTGAGCGATAAGAAAATACTCGTATTCTCACAATTTATAGAGATGCTCCGCCTAATTCGACAACGGTTGAATCGGGATGGATTACACACTCTTTATATAGAAGGAGAATCAAACCCCGCGCAACGGAAAGAGGCCATTGACCGATTTCAGGATGATGAGGCGGCTAAAGTATTTTTGCTTAGCTTAAAAGTGGGGAATGCAGGCATAAACCTCACTGCAGCTGAATATGTTTTTTTGACCGACCCATGGTGGAACACCGCCATACAACAGCAGGCAATTGACCGTACTCATCGCATCGGGCAAAATAAAACTGTTTTTGTGTATCAAATGCTTTGCCGCAACAGTATAGAAGAAAAAATTTTGGACATACAACAACATAAAAAACGCTTGGCCGATGAACTGATACCGGATGAGGAGGGATTCGTAAAAAACCTTACGGTTGAGGAATTGGAATACCTGTTTGCATAATCCGCTTAACAAATTTTGAATTTTCACCAACTGTTGTGCGCATACATTTGTCACCCTTCAAATAATATACCTGCTTATGGAAAGCACCGCTTATACAACAGATATTGCCTCGCTCAACGAAAAAATAAGTCGCGAGAGCGCTTTTGTAGATGTGCTGAATATAGAAATTGGGAAAGTAATCGTAGGCCAGAAATACATGGTGGAGCGCCTGTTGCTGGCACTGCTTTCCAACGGGCACATTTTACTGGAAGGAGTTCCGGGGTTAGCCAAAACCCTTGCCATCAAAACTTTGGCAGCAGCCGTACAGACCAAATTTTCACGCATACAGTTTACACCCGACCTGCTCCCGGCCGACCTCATCGGCACCATGATTTATAATCAGAAAGATAACAACTTTCAGGTGCGCAAGGGCCCTATATTTGCCAACTTTATACTGGCCGATGAGATAAACCGTGCCCCTGCCAAGGTGCAGGCAGCGCTGCTGGAGGCCATGCAGGAGCGCCAGGTAACCATCGGTGACAACACCTACAAGCTGGAGGAGCCGTTTTTAGTGCTCGCCACGCAAAACCCCATTGAGCAGGAAGGAACATATCCGCTGCCCGAAGCGCAGGTAGATCGCTTTATGCTCAAGGTGGTGATTACCTATCCCAAGAAAGAAGAGGAGCAACTTATCATTCGCCAGGGGATGCAGTTGCAGGAAAAAAGCGTAAACCCGGTAGTGAAAGCCGATGACATCATCCGCGCGCGGCAAATTGTGCGCGAGGTGTATATGGACGAAAAAGTGGAGCGTTATATCCTGGACATTGTGTTTGCTACCCGAAAACCCGAGGAGTACAAACTCGGCAAACTCAAATCATTTATCAGCTATGGGGGGTCTCCGCGCGCAAGTATCAACCTGGCACTGGCTTCCAAGGCCTATGCGTTCATCAAGCGCAGGGGATACGTAATACCCGAAGATGTGCGCGCCGTTTGTTATGACGTATTGCGACACCGCATCGGGCTAACCTATGAAGCTGAAGCAGAAAATATTACCACCGAGCATGTAATAAGTGAAATACTGAATGCTGTGGAAGTGCCCTGACGTATACCCATAGAGAGTTTTTTTTAGCAGGCGCGGTGAGTTGTTTGTGATTGCGTTGGTACCTATATAAAAACAGCTTACAACCCTGAGCAGATTGCCTTAACAGCAACAACGCTACCTAACATTTAAACATTTCTAAACCCGCAAAATGACCAACCCGTGGCTTCTACCCTCACAAAATCGCTACCAGCCGAAGCGAATGACGGCCGTGAAGATAAACGCAGAAAGCTTCGCAGGATTGAAATAAAAACCCGCAAGCTCACCAATCAGGTGTTTTCGGGAAGCTACCACTCTGCTTTTAAGGGGCGCGGTATATCGTTCAGCGAGGTGCGTGAGTATCAGTATGGCGATGATGTACGGCTGATTGACTGGAACGTAACCGCCCGCAACAATAAACCCTATGTGAAAGTTTTTGAGGAAGAGCGCGAGCTTACCGTAATGCTGCTCATTGATGTAAGCCGCAGCAGTTTTTTTGGTACTCAATCTGACTTTAAAAACCACATCATTGCCGAGATAAGCGCGGTGCTGGCTTTTTCGGCTATTACCAATAATGATAAAGTGGGGGTAATCTTCTTCAGCGATGTAATTGAAAAATTTATACCGCCCAAAAAAGGTAAAACGCACATACTGCGCATTATATCTGAAATCTACGACTTTACCCCCCGCAGTGGTAAGACCAATATTGTAGAAACACTGCGGTATTTCAACAACATGGTCAAGAAGAAATGTATTACGTTTTTGATTTCGGATTTCATCAGCAATGCAGCGCCTGAAGATTTAAAAAAAGCGCTTAGCATAGTATCAGGTAAGCACGACCTGATTGGGCTGCATATTTATGATGAACGCGAAGCCCAAATGCCCGACTGCGGGCTGATGCTGGTACGCGATGCTGAGAGCGGTAGCGAATACTGGATGGATACTTCTGATAAACAAGTGCGCCTGCAGTACGAGAAAAACTTTGCCGAAAACATCCGCACGGTGCGGGAACTGTTTGGCAAGAGCGGAGCGCAATTAGAGAGTATAAAAACCCAGGAAAACTACGTGATAGCGTTGATGAACATGTTCAAAAAACGGGAAGCGAGACGATGAGACATACAGGGTTGATACTAATTATGTGTTTGTTGTCCGGGACTGCGCAGTTGTATGCCCGGGAAATCAGCGCCACCCTGCAAGCCGATACCACCCGTATTGAGATAGGCGACTGGGTAAGGGTGCGCCTGGATGTCACTATTCCGAAAACGGCATCCCTGCGTTCACTCCAAATTGCAGCAGTGGGCGGACGCGCAGAGTTGGTACGGATGCTATCTGAAACGGCCGATACATTACCTGACGTGTACGTTTCGCACAGGCAATTTATCGTAAGTGCTTACGACTCCGGCATTTATCCCATTGGTCCGTACCTCATCACCGCCAACATCAACAATCGGATTGACTCGCTGATTACCGACTCGATTTTACTGTATGTATCTACGGTGCCGGTAGATACCACACAGCCCATTCGCCCCATTCATCCGGTAATCAGGGTGCCGTATGAGTGGCGCGAATTTTTGTACTGGTATTTAATACTCGGGCTTATGGCCCTGATGGTGGCGGGCTTCTTCTTGTACATGCGCTGGCGCAAACGTACCCCGGCTGATACCGGTAAGCGCGCTCCGTTGCGGGTACCGGTGTACCAGTGGGTGAGGGCGGAATTGAAAAAATTAGAAGAAGAAAAACTGTGGCAAAAAGATGAAGTAAAAGAGTACTACTCGCGGCTCAGCGACATCATGCGTCTGTATTTGGAATACCGCTATGGGTGGAATGCACTGGAGGAAACAACCGAAGAGATAAGCGTGCAAATCCACCGGTATGAAATAAATGACATCGCAAAAGATCTGTTACTCGAGATGCTTCGAACAGCAGACCTCGTGAAATTTGCCAAGATGAAACCCGCCCCTGACACAAACACAAAGTGCATGAAAAATGCGTATGAGTTTGTGGATATAACCAAGCCGGTTGAGGATAAACCTGATAAAAAAGCGTAATATGTTTCCGCACTGGAGTGAAATATTCTTTTTGCATCGCTGGGTGTTGTGGCTCATCCCTGTGGTATGGCTAATGGGGGCGGCATGGTGGTATTGGAGGCGCAAAAAGAGCTACGCGCCGCTGAATGTTTCAGACACTCGGGCATTAGCCAAAATCACAACGTCTTGGAAGGGGTTTATAAAAGAACACCTTTTCGTACTGCGTGTGCTTACGTGTACATGCTTGCTGATAGCGTTGGCAAGGCCACAAACCCTGTACGATGAAGAAAAAATAACCACCGAAGGCATAGACATTGTGATGGCAATGGACGTTTCAACCTCTATGCTCGCCAGAGATTTTAAACCTAACCGGCTGGAGGTATCTAAAAAAGAAGCGTTGAATTTTATAAACGCCCGCGTGCACGACCGCATCGGCATCGTAATATTTGCAGGTGAGAGCTTCACCCAGTGTCCCGTAACGGTTGACCGCAAAGTGTTACAGGAGCAAATGGCAAAAATCAAAAACGGATTGCTGGAGGATGGCACTGCCATCGGGATGGGACTGGCTACAGCAGTGCAGCGTTTAAAAGAAAGCAACGGCAAAAGTAAAGTAGTGATACTTATGACTGATGGCGTAAACAACAAAGGATTAGTGGACCCTATGACGGCAGCCGATATTGCCTTACAGTTTGGCGTGCGTGTTTATACGATTGGCGTGGGCACCAACGGTCAGGCCGAAACCCCCGTAGCCATGCGTCCTGACGGCAGTTTGATTTTCGCTATGGCCGATGTGCAAATAGACGAGCCGCTGATGAAAGAAATCGCCAAAAAAACCGGCGGGCAGTATTTCAGGGCTAATAATCAAAATAAACTGCGTGAGATTTACGAGCAGATAGATAAGTTGGAAAAAACAAAAATTGAGCTGAGTACCTATGAGCGCCGCAGTGAGAAGTTTCATGTTTTTGCGTTGCTGGCCGGCTTGTTGTTGCTTGCGGATATTTTATTGCGTTACGGCATTGCGAAAAGTTTGACAGGTTGAGTAAAAAAAACGGTTGACGATACGCAAACATGAGCAAAACCGAGGGTAATATACATATAAAAAAATATATTAAGATATAAATATGTTTCGTTTTCAGCATCCCGAATATTTGTGGGCGCTCGCGCTACTGGCGCCCATATTGGGATTGTATGGGTACTATCTTTTTTGGAGGGGTAGAAATCTGGAGAAATTAGGTCGCCCGGATTTAATTCGCCAACTGCGTTTGCAGTGGGTGCCATGGGTTAATCCGCTGAAATTTGTACTGCTGGCGCTGGCTTATGTGTTTATCGTGCTGGGTTTTGCAAACCCACAGTTAGGCACCCGGCAAGAAAAAGTGACGCGTCGTGGAATAGATGTTGTGATAGCGCTGGATGTTTCAAACTCCATGCTGTGTGAAGATATAAAACCAAACCGCCTGATCCGCGCCAAAAACTTCATAAGTAATTTTATAGAGCACCTGCGCAACGACCGGGTGGCTCTGGTAGTTTTTGCCGGCAAGGCATACCTGCAAATGCCGCTCACAGTTGATTTCAGTGCCGCGCGTATGTTTTTGAACAGTATTCATACCAATATGATTCCTACGCAAGGCACCCATATAGGTGAAGCGATAGAGATGGCGCGTCAGGCATTGCAGAGCGATGACGACAAGGGAATGAGCAAAGTGCTCATCATCATCTCAGACGGCGAGGACAACGAAGGGGGAGTAGAGGAAGCGTTGGAGAACGCACTTTCCGAAAACATCCACATCTTCACCGTTGGCGTAGGCACCGAAACCGGCGCTCCTATACCGGTAGGCAACGATTACAAACGCGACCAGGACGGCAACATCGTGCTCACCAAAATGAATGAAGCCATGCTACGCGACATTGCTTCGCGGGCCAAAGGCAAATATTATCGTCTTAACAGCGGTAAAGAGGAAGCGCAGGCGATCATACGCGAGCTGGGGAAAATGACAACGAGTCAATATGATGAAATGGTTTTTACCGATTTTGACCATCAGTTCCAGTGGATGCTGGGGATAGCACTGGCTTTGCTGATTGCGGAATGGTGGATCAGCGAGCGAAATACGCTGGGAATAATTGATAAGGTTAAAAATTATTTTAATATGTAAATATGAAAGCGATACTGAGTTGTGTGTTCCTGACAGGGGTTATCACCTGCCACGGGCAGTTGCCCTTGATGTATATGCCGGAGCGTTCCCACACCCGCGAGGGCAACCGGTTGTACCAAGAGGAAAAATACCCGGATGCCGAGGCCGCCTACAAAAAAGCGCTCGATAAAAAAAATAACATGCCCGAGGCGCATTTCAATCTCGGAAACGCCATTTACAAACAGCAGCGTTACGATACCGCCATTTCGCATTACCGCACTGCAGCGCAAGTACACCCTGATACATTCCTCAAAGCCAGGGCTTATCACAATGTCGGCAATGCTTACATGGAGCAAAAGCGCTGGCAGGAGGCCATTGAAGCATACAAGCAGTCGTTGCGGCTGTTCCCGGGCGACTCAAATACCAAATATAATCTGGCTTATGCCAACGAGAAATTACGCGAACAGCAGCAAAAACAACAAAACAAAAACGACAACCGGCAAAATCAAAAAAACGACCAGGAACAATCGCAAGCCAAAAACCAGCCCCAGCAAAACGAACAACAGGAGCGAAAACAACAACAACAGCCCAAACTGAGCAAAGAAGAAGCGGAGCGGCTGTTGCAAGCCCTGCAAAATGAAGAACAAAAAACAAACCAAAAGATGCAGCAGCATCAGATGAAGGCGATACGAATGCGGGTAGAGAAGGATTGGTAAATTTTAAGCAGGTATATCAAATATCGGAGGATTTTCATATCTTTGCAGCCCTGTTTACCTAACGTAAAACTGCCAGCGCCATGAACGCAAAGATTAAGCTCATACAGGAAAAGTTTTTTGCCGGCAAAAAACACCCCGATTTCGGTCCCGGTGACAACATTACAGTTTCGTATAAAATTACTGAGGGAAACAAAGAGCGCATACAGGAATTTCGCGGAGATGTGATTCAGGTGCGCGGTCAGGGTGCTACCAAAATGTTTACGGTGCGTAAAATATCGCATGGTGTGGGTGTAGAGCGCGTATTTCCGCTGGCGTCTCCCTTTATTGAAGAGATAGTGGTAAACAAGGTGGGCAGGGTGCGCAGGGCTAAGTTGTATTATCAGCGCGGCCGGAAAGGCAAGGCATCGCGCATTCAGGAGAAACGCCTCGCGGAAACCACCGCAGAATAAACCCTCGTTCAGTCAATATTTCTATCCCGCTCTTGTATTTCCTGCGGTTTTTTTATTATCGCACTAATGAAGTGCGGTTTACCATGCGTTTTGTCCCTATGCTGCCTCATGCTTATCGCATGGCGATGCGGGGCGCAACCGCTGGATGAGGATACCACCACCCGCCAGCCCTTGATCGTTTCCAAGAAGTTTAAGAGCCGTTTCTATGTCGGTACCGAAGCTATTTGCGGACAAATACTCCGCAACAGAGTTGCGATGCTTACCGGCTGGAACTTAAACTGGGTGATAAATCACCGATTTGTGGTTTCAGCAAGATACCACATCCTCAGCAGCCGTTTAAATATATCACACATCACTCAACCCGGCAGCACCGATGTAAAACACTACCTGAAACATCACTACGCCGGTTTATCATTTGGCTACCTTGTGTTTCATGACAGTTACATTTCGTTGCATCCGGAACTGAGCGGGGGATGGGCCCTGGCACGATTTGAGGATACCGGTGCACAAATCAGACAAAACCATTACGGAATGCTCATACCGGCCATTCACGTAGTTTGTAACGTTTCCAGTATATTTCGCGTTGGCGCCGGTGTAAATTACCGCCTGGCTATAGGTAGGGAATTCCGGAATATTCGTCCGACTCATCTGGGAGGGGCAAGTGGCATGTTGTTTATCCGGATCGGTACTTTTTGACGCTGAGTTCTCTATCTATGCATTACTTGCAGTGTCCCTGGATGTTTACGTTTCCACCGTCAGTTAATTACGGTAACTTTTAAGGATTTTTTTCATTTTCGCCACACCAAACCCACGCACATGAAAATAAATTCATTCATCTTCATCGTAACCTTCATTTCGTTTACACTCTTATACGGCTGCAAAGGCAGGAACAAAGGAATAGATAAAGAGACAGTGGTTTACCGCGAGTCAGCAGACCCGGATATGCTCAATCCTATTAATTCATCTTCTGCCAATGCCACTGTTATAAACGACCTGATATTTGGCGGCATGCAGGGTATTGACCCCAAAACATTCGAGTTAACCAATGTATTACTCAAAGAAGAACCAAAGTTTGAAGAAATCACGGAAGGAGAATTTAAGGGTGGTATGAAAATCAGTTTTGAAATTAAAGACGAGGCGCGTTGGGATAACGGCACACCCGTTACCGGTGAGGATTATGTATTTACCATCAAAAGCATCATTAATCCCAAAACCAACTGCGAACACCTGAAGGGTTATTATTCATGGCTTGGCGATATTGTAGTTGACTCTGTGAATAACCGCAAGGTGACTGTTTACAGCAAGGAGAAATACTTTAAAATTTCAGAGTTCGCCTTTTACCGGTGTCTGCCGGAGTATGTGTATGACCCGCAAAAAATTATGCGCAAGTTCACCATCCGCGACCTGGTTAATAACACCGAGAAATTGAAAGGCGATCCCGACATCATCGCCTTTGCCAATGAATTTAACTCTGAAAAACACCAACGCGACACTTCCGGTATCAGCGGATTTGGACCTTATCGTTTTGTAAAATGGACCACCGGACAGGAAATTATCATTGAACGCAAAAAGGACTGGTGGGGCGATAAGTTTTCCTCATTAAGGGACTTTTGGGCATTCCCCAAAAAAATAATTTTCAAAATAATTCCCGACAACAACACAGCTTTTGCCGCCTTGAAAGACGATAAACTCTCTGCTTACGAGGCGATAGATGCCAAGCGTTTCAAAGAGTTGGAAGAAAACGAGTTGTTCGCTTCAAAATTTAACTTACACCGCATGGATCGCCTCGCATACAATTATATCGGGTTTAACATGCGCAAAGATAAGCTCAAAGATGTACGGGTGCGCAAAGCCATTGCGATGGCGATTGATCGGGATCTGATAAACAAAACACTTAATAATGGTGAAAGTACTCCTGCTACCACCTTTGTGCATCCGGTACAAGACCGTTACATCAATAAAGACATCAAGCCCATACCCTATAATGTTGACTCGGCACGTGCGCTGCTGGCTGCCGCCGGATGGAAAGACACCGACGGGGACGGGTTCTTGGATAAAAACAAAGAAAAATTCACGCTAGAGTTTAAAATGGCGTCCGGAAATGATGTAGCCAAGCAGCAGGCGCTGATGATCAAAGAACAGCTCAAAAAAGTAGGTATAGAATTAAACATTGTAGAGCGGGAGTGGACCGTTTATCTGCAGGAAATGGACAAGTTTGACTTTGAGTTGAATTTAGCCGGCTGGACTATTCCCGCTCGGGTTTCAGACCCCTACCAATTGTGGCACACCAAATCGGCTGTGAATGGCGGCAGCAACTATACTAACTTCGGCAATGCCGAAACAGACAAAGTTATTGAGGAGTTGCGCTCCACATTAGATGAAAACAAACGCATAGAACTTTACAAGCGTTTTCAGAAAATGCTGGCGGATGAGCAGCCGGTAGTTTTCATGTTTTATCCCAAAAACCGCATGGCCATCAGCAAAAAATTTGAAGTAGAGCCCACGATGATAAACCCGGGTTTTAATCTGGCTGAGTTCAAACCGGTGGACTTATAAAAGTAAACGCTGGCGTTTGCAGCGGAATTACTTTTTTTTACAGATTTAAAAATTCTTTTACGTTTGAGCTTCGCTCTGCGCAGGCATGTTTAAATATGTAATAAAACGGATAGTTTACTTTATACCTACGCTTGCCATTATTGCGCTGGTCACTTTTGCACTGAGCAAAATGGCTCCGGGCGATCCGGTAAAATTAGCCCTTGGCAATAAAGATACCGGTGGCGAGGCCGGGCAGGCAGCCGAAAAAATAGCGAGTGAAAAGGCATACGCTGCCATGGCCGAAAAAATGGGGCTGCATCTGCCGGCGTTTTATTTTTCCATTACTACCGGGGCAGTTCCCGATACGATTTACCGCTACATTAAGCGGTCGGAGCGCGAAACCCTGCTCCGTCTGATTGATCAATATGGCAATTGGGAAGCTATAGAGCAATATTACAGGAATATCCGCCGCCTGCAATACTCCATTTACGAAGTCAAGCAGGACTCTTCCACATATCAGCCGGGCAGGATACTCCTCAGTCAGATAAACCAGTTGTTTCAGCTCTATCGCGACCAAGAAATCATTGCGTCTATTTCATCCATGCAGCTTGCAGCGCAGCAGTCACCGGCTTTTGCAGAAGTGAAAAACCGCATCTTTGAGCTCGAAAGCAGTTACCGGAAAGTAAAATCGGAAGCCACGCCTTTTAAAAATTACATCCCGGCGTTTCATTTCTACGGTATCAATAACCAGTTTCACCGCTGGCTTTTTGGTGATAAACCCTGGTTTTTTGGAGAAGATAAGCCCGGGCAATCAGCAGGTTTTCTGCGTGGCGACTTCGGTTTTTCTTACACCGATAAGCGCCCGGTATGGTCAAAGATGAAAGATGCTCTGCCATGGACACTGCTGCTCAACTTCATCAGTATTCTGCTGGCCTATACCATAGCTATCCCTTTGGGAGTGATGAGCGCCCGCTACAAGGGGAGTACTATGGATAACGTGAGCACCTTTACACTGTTTTTGCTCAACTCGCTGCCGGTGTTCTGGGTAGCAACATTGCTCATTATGTTTTTCACAACACCCGAGTATGGCATGAACTGGTTCCCCAATTACGGCTTAGGCGAAGTAACCTCTGACATGAATTGGTTGGATATTTTCATTGAACGCGGCGCGCATTTAGTGCTGCCCGTATTTTGTTTAACCTATGGTTCCTGGGCGTACCTTTCCCGACAGATGCGCGGGGGAGTACTCGCTGTTTTCCGTCAGGATTATATCCGCACAGCGCGTGCCAAAGGGTTACCCGAGAGCCGGGTGGTGTGGAAACACGCATTCAGAAATTCTTTAATACCCATCATTACCATTTTCGCCAGCATTTTTCCGGCCGCTATTGCCGGTTCGTTTGTGATAGAGAATATTTTTGCCATACCCGGTATGGGAAAACTTTCTTACGAAGCGCTTTTCGCCCGCGATTACCCGTTGGTTTTTACCGTGATGTTGTTATCGGCTATTCTCACGCTCATCGGCAATCTGGTGGCCGATATATTGTATGCCGTGGTAGATCCGCGCATTTCGTTCAGTAAATAATATTGACCACGTGTATGAGTAAACTTTCACAAACCCGCCAGGCCGATGACCAGAGTTACTGGGCGGTAGTGCGCCGGCAGTTTATGAAAAACCGAATGGCCGTCTGGTCGCTGCGGTTTGTGTACGTAATCATCGTGGTGGGGGTTTTGGCAGATTTTCTGGCGAACGACCTTCCTATAGCATGCGGTTACAAAGGAAAAACATACCTCCCGGTATTGAATAGCTACGGTGTATCTTTGGGCATTAGCAAATGGCCTCCGGAGCTTGCCAACGTAGATTGGCACCAGCTTTCATACGATTGGGCATTGTTGCCTCCGGTTCCTTACTCGCCCCAATACATGGATAATAACAACTCAGGATTTAAAGCGCCCTTCGGTAAAGAACAGGTAGTGCCCTCATTTCGGTTTACTCACTTCCTCGGCACCGATAAACTTGGTCGCGATGTACTCAGCGGCATGATACACGGTACGCGCGTAGCCATGCTGGTGGGCATCATCTCCATGTCAATAGCTATGGTTATCGGTATATTGCTGGGCTCCATGGCAGGGTACTTTGGCGATGCCCGCATGAAGATGAGCCGCATACGCTTATGGCTCAATATTGTTTTCTTCTTCCTTGCCATATACTATGCATTCATCGTACGGAGCTACACATTATCAGATGCCCTATCGGTGAGCGTGGGTGGCTTTTTGCTGCAACTGCTTATCAGCTTGTTGATATTTACTGCGATTATGGCGCTTGCCAACCTTTTGGTGATACCCCTCAAAAGAATTCCTTTTTTAAGAACACAGGTCAACATCCCGATGGATATTCTCATCTCGCGCCTCATTGAAGTAAAGGTGTCGGTGCCAACCCTTCTCCTCATACTTTCAATATGTGCCATCATGAGTAAACCCTCTATCTTTATTACCATGATTGTAATTGGATTTTTGGGATGGACAGGCATAGCCAAGTATGTGCGTGCAGAGTTGCTGCGGGTGCGCAGTT
Organism: Chitinophagales bacterium; assembly: GCA_025057415.1. Classification (GTDB taxonomy): domain Bacteria; phylum Bacteroidota; class Bacteroidia; order Chitinophagales; family LD1; genus Bog-950. The sequence goes on along the minus strand of JANWXI010000033.1, from coordinate 1,580 downwards.
TAGAGTACATCGAGGCAGCACAGGCATTGGGATTGAGTGAATGGCGCATTATTCTCCGTCATGCCATCCCGAACTCGCTTACATCTGTACTCATCACGGTGGCTTTTGGTGTAGCCGGCGCTATCCTCACGGAGTCAACACTTTCCTTTTTGGGAATAGGAGTTGCTCCCGAGCAGGTCACCTGGGGCAGTTTGCTCTCATCGGCTCGCAGCGATGCCTCGGCATGGTGGTTAGCGGTATTTCCGGGCATGGCGATATTTATCACCGTAACCGTATTTAACCTGCTGGGTGAGGGCTTAACCGATGCTATGGACCCGCGCCTGAAGCAATAAACTACCCACTTATTTTTTGCTGAATGTAGGCGATTATTTCCTGCGCCTGCGCCGGGTGGAACCAGTGCATATCTTCTTCTTTTTTAAACCAGGTAATTTGCCTTTTGGCGTATTGACGCGTGCTTTGTTTTATGCGTGCTGTGGCATCTGCAAGAGTGGTTTTGTTTTCAAGGTAATCAAACATTTCGGGGTACCCCACGGTTTGCAGAGCGGGCAGTTTCCTGTACGGATAGAGCCGGCTTGCCTCATCGGGCAGCCCATCGCGAATCATCTGTTCGGTGCGCTGGTCTATGCGCGCATATAATTCTTCGCGCGGCAGATTTAATCCAATCTTCAACACTTCAAACGGGCGTTGTTTTTTCGCGCCGGTGCGCAGTTCTGAGTATTTCCTGCCGGTGGTGTAAATCACCTCCAGAGCGCGTTTCAATCGAACCGGATTTTTGGTGTCAACTATCTCGTAATACGCAGGGTCTAAACGCTCCAGTTCCTCTTGCAGCCACGATAACGGTTTTTCATTGAGTACGCGGCGGACAGTTTCGCGTTGTTGCGCATCGCTTTTATCTATTGTATCAAAACCATGACAAACGGCGCGTATAAATAAGCCCGAGCCGCCCGTCATAACGGCTATATCGTAATTTTGATAATAGGGTTGCAAAAAATGCAATACGTCCTGTTCGTACTTACCGGCGCTGTAGTGTTGGTCGTGTATGCTCAGGTGGTTTACAAAGTGGTGTGGCACCCGGGCAAGTTGTTCCGGTGTAGGTTTTGAGGTGCCGATATTCATCTCGCGGTAAAACTGCCGGGAGTCAGCCGAAATTATCTCAGCCCGCAGAGCTTCGGCAACATGGATACTCAGCGCGGTCTTACCCACGGCGGTGGGGCCGGCAATTACTACAAGCCATTTGCGTTGCGTAGCGTTCATGAAAAAGTGATAGCGCCTCAGTACTAAAATGTAAAAGTATTCAATGCACGTAAATCAACCTTGTACTCAGCTATGAATTGCTTGCTTATTGCTGATGCAAAACATCAAACGATGCTGTGTGTTGTATTAACCCCATCTTTTGAAAACCATTCAGACCTCAACTTACTGTCTTTGTTCAATAGTGTCCTAAACGTTTTGGTGAGGATTCAAAAAACCCTCATAATCAACGCTTTGCGTTATCAAGTATATCCATTTAAAAAAGTAACCCCTGTGATAGATTTGCGTCTGGTGGAGGTTTTGCCTCATCAAAGGGTTTATCCAGCCAA
>JANWXI010000032.1:5000-28652 GCA_025057415.1 Chitinophagales bacterium | reverse complement strand
CGCCCCGCGAGGGACGAGCGGGGCGCAGCGGGGGCACCCCCAAAAATATACATATTAGAAAAATAGTTGAGGTGAGCGCTCGCTTTGTACCGCACTTTACCAGGGCAAACGTATTGTGTCACTCAAGTGGTCAGTTCACACCGGCAGTGTGAAATGATTGTTTGCGCCGGGCGCACGCAGCGCGCAGCAGTCGTTTATTTTTATACTATGATACAGGAATTCTTAACGCCCATCGCTAAAGAGGGCTTGCTGCAAGGGGATGAGTTACATCCGGGTCAGATAGGGAATTACATGTATATTTATGAGGGCAAGCCCGTTGAACTATCCACGTTTAACCTGGCGCTTATAGGTGTTGGTGATGACCGCGGTAACCCCGGCAACCCCGGCAGCGCGAAAGCGCCCGATATCATCAGAAAGGAGTTTTACAAGCTGTACGTGCCACCCATCGAGCGGGAGTTTAAGATGATTGACCTGGGGAACATTCGCCCCGGGGAGACCCTGCGCGATACGTACGTGGCACTGGCAGGTGTGATGACGGAGCTGATTACGCATAAGGTGGTACCAATAGTGCTGGGCGGAAGCAACGATGTGGCTTTTGGTCAATACCTCGGCTATAAGGGTTTGATGACCCTCGTTAATGTGGTGAATGTGGACGAGCGCATTGATATGGTTGATTTCGGAGGCGACCATTCGCCCGAAGCATCCAGTTTTTTAATGAAAATACTCACTCACTCGCCCAATTACCTATACCACTACGCTCACCTTGGCCATCAAACGTACCTGAACGACACAAAGCTGGTAGAAACACTGCAGAGCTTAAATTTTGACTGCCACCGGCTGGGGGTAATACGCGAAAATATGAACGATGCTGAGCCAATACTGCGCGATGCCGACATGCTGATGGTGGATATATCAGCAGTGCGAATGGCCGATGCACCTGCCCACGCACAAGCTACTCCAAACGGTTTTACAGGCGAGGAGCTGTGCCTGCTGATGCGCTACGCAGGTTTAAGCGATAAGCTCAGCTCGCTGGGTATTTATGAAATAAACCCGAACTATGACCATAACCGGCAAACTACCCAACTTGCCGCACAGATGATTTGGTGTTTTGTAGAGGGATACTACAACCGCGTGGGAGATTACCCGGTGACCCAGCACGACCACCTGAAGTTTACAGTTCGCATAGAGGAGGCAAATCACAATTTGGTGTTCTGGCGCAGTAAGAAGACCGACCGCTGGTGGATGGAGGTGCCCGTAAGCAAGAACGAGCGCTTTACCCGCAGTAATCTGGTGCCATGCTCAATCCGCGATTATGAGACGGCATGCTCGCAGGAGTTGCCCGACCGGTGGATGAAGGCATATACGAAGATGATGTGACGCGGTCAGACCTTGGTCTGTAACGCGTTTGGGTAGGACGCACGAGGTCTGACCAAGGTCAGACCAAGGTACCCCCCCGCTTTCCCCTAAAGAACTCCGTCAGTAAAGCCCCACATTCATCGCCCAATATCCCTCTGGTAACGGTGGTTTTCGGGTGTAAAACCGGCCTGCCTATTAGGGTATAGCCGCCTTTCTCGTCATTGGCTCCGTACACCAGGCGCCCGATGCGCGCCCAGCGCATCGCGGCGGCACACATTAAACATGGCTCTAATGTAACGTAGAGTGTGCACTCTTCCAGATACTTACTGGCAAGATAGTTGGCTGCGGCGGTGATGGCAAGCATTTCGGCATGGGCGGTCACGTCTTTCAGCCGCTCGGTTTGGTTGTATCCGCGCCCGATAATGCGGTTGTTGACCACTACGATAGCGCCCACGGGCACCTCGTCATCGCGCAGGGCATACGATGCTTCCTGCAGGGCTAGCCGCATGTAATATTCATCGCTGTAGGGCAACACACTCATCCTTTGTTTTTTCTCCAAAGAAAAATGTAACCGACAACCGAAGGTATGCACAAATTGATAAACCAGCCGAAAAACGAAACCGATACTATCCCGAGAGCGTTTTGGCTCAAATCTTCAAAAATAGCGAGGGCGGCTCCGCCGCGGTACGTTACATCAACTGAGGGCATGAGCGGAGAAAATGTTTGCGCCACCATGTAAATGGAGCACCTAAGTGCAATGGGTGCCGGTTCACTGCCTATGCCAAAAAAATAACACAGCGATACATATTGTGTTATGTAAACAGAATAACGAAGCAGGGCAATACTGATTATTTTCAGTTGTAAGTGCAGTTGTGGTAAATCATCGGGCGTAACCGTCCATTGTCTTTTTTGCAAAAAGGGAATTCGCGCTATAATGCTGCTGAGCAAATCGTACCGAAAAAACGAAAACAGAAATACTGCCGCCACACCCGTGGCTATGCCGGTGTAAAGAGGGTCATTGCTCCAGATGCCTATTGCCAAGGCGCCTATGGCTATGGTTACAGAAGTTTGAGCTATACCACCTAAGGCGCTCAGATAAAACGCGCGGGTTTTGTTCTCTTCGGGTATGTAAAACACCCTTCCCACAAACTCTCCTGTGCGCCCCGGAGTTACAAAGCCAAACGTGGCGCCGGCTATCACACTGCGCAAAAACACGCTGAAGGGTTCCCGGGATTGGAGGAGTGTGCGCCACTTGAAGGCCTCTACACTCCAGTTGACCGGCATCAGACCAAACGCCGCCAGTATATATGCGGGATGAGACCGCGATAACTGATTTTTAAACAATGTCCATTTTTCATCAAAATTACCGTCCAGGAAAATGCGGTCGGCAATAATCCACGTCATCAATATAAATACGACTACCTTTACCGCCTGCCATAAAAATTTGTTTCTTTCCACCGCACAAATAAGCATCACTTGACAGCATCTTCCAAAATAATCTTGGGCATTGACCCGGGCACCATCGTACTGGGGTATGCAGTCATAAAAGTTGGAGGCAGTGTCATTCAACTTATGAGCATGGGAGTGGTTCATCTTAACCGGTATGAAGACGGGTTACAGCGCCTGAAAATTATTTATGAAAAAATAAGCGGTTTGGTGAATGAATACCGCCCGGATGCCTGTGCGGTAGAAGCCCCCTTTTACGGTAAAAACGTACAAAGCATGTTGAAACTCGGCAGGGCGCAGGGAGTTGCCATCGCCTCTGTACTAACATCGGGCGTAGAGGTACATGAGTTTATGCCCAAGCGCATCAAACAATCTATTACCGGAAACGGCAACGCCTCCAAAGAACAGGTGGCTGCCATGCTGCAGCAAATTATTGGTTTTGAAATGCAACCGCGCTTTCTGGATGCTACCGACGCACTCGCAGCAGCGGTGTGCTATCATTTTCAAAACAAAGTGACCGGTAGCGATAAAGCAGCGCGGGTAAGCGGATGGAAGGACTATATCCGAAAAAATCCCGGACGTATTAAATAAATAACTAATAATATATTATTGCAATACATCAGATGAGCGGGCTGGTTACTTACTGCGATGTGATTTTGCCGCTGGCGTTGCCCAAACCATATACGTATGTAGTGCCGTTTGACCTGGCCGGGTTCATCCGGCAGGGGCATCGGGTGATAGTGCAGTTTGGTAAAAACCGTTACTATGCGGGCATCGTTCACCGCATCCACCACGAAAAGCCCGTTGCAGACAACCTGAAATTGATTGAAGGGCCCGCAGACGAGCATCCGGTGGTTACCCCGCAGCAACTGCAGTTTTGGGAATGGATGAGCAGTTACTACCTGTGCACCATCGGTGAGGTAATGAGCGCCGCCTTGCCCGCCGGTTTAAAAATCAGCAGCGAAACCAAAATTATTTTCAATGCGAATTACGAAGGGGATTACGAGGCGCTTAACGATGAGGAATTTCTCATTGTTCAGGCATTGCGCGAGCAGCGCGAGTTGTTCCTTGCCGATGTTCAGAAGTTACTCAACAAACGAAATGTTTACACGCCACTGCGCACCTTATTCAACATGGGCATTGCCATCAGCGCAGAGGAAATAGTGGAGCGCTATCGCCCCCGCACCGAAGCTTACATTCGCCTTAACGATGCCTATCGCAACGAAGAAAACTTAGAACAACTGTACAAAGAACTTTCGCGTGCGCCCAAACAGGTAGAGTTGTTACTTGCGTTTACCCAGTTGCACCATCATGCCAAGTACATTAAAAAAAGCGAGTTGCTGGCACTGGCCAAATGCTCACCTTCGGTGTTGCAGGCGCTCGTTAATCGCAACGTGTTTCAGGAGTTCAGAATGGAAGTATCGCGTTTGGGGAACCTTCATACTGCCGAAGTTGATATACCGCCGCTAAGTGAGGAACAGCAGGTGGCGCTGCAGAGCATCAGAGAGGCGTGGCAACAAAAAAACGTTGTGCTGCTACACGGTGTAACCGGAAGCGGTAAAACAAACGTTTACATGGAGTTGATACAGGAAGTCGTTTCGCGCGGAGAACAGGCGCTGTATATTCTCCCCGAAATTGCCCTCACTGCCCAAATCATCAATCGCCTGCGCAAGGCATTCGGTAATCAGGTGGGGGTGTATCATTCCAAATTCAATCTCAACGAGCGCGTAGAGATATGGCACAAAGTATTGCACAATGAATATAAGATTGTGGTATCAGCCCGCTCGGGTTTGTTTTTACCTTACCAACGCCTCGGTTTGGTGATAATTGACGAGGAGCATGATAGTTCACTCAAGCAAGCCGACCCTGCTCCGCGTTATCATGCCCGCGATGCTGCCATCGTGCTCGCGGGCTACTTTCATGCAAAAGTGCTGCTCGGTACCGCCACGCCTGCGCTGGAAACACGCTACAACGTGCAAAAAGAAAAGTTTGGCATAGTGCAACTAATCAAGCGCTATGGTAAAGTGCAGTTGCCTGAGATGATAGTGGTGGATATGCGTCAAGAAAACAAACAGAGCAGCTCCGTCTCTTCCATCTCTAAGAGGTTGTATCATGAAGTTAACGAGGCGGTGAAGCGAAATGAGCAGGTCATCTTGTTTATCAACCGCAGGGGTTTTGCACACTATCAGATATGCCAAACGTGTAATTACGTAAATAAGTGTCGGCACTGCGATGTGAGTTTAACTTACCACAAATACAACCAAACGCTGCGTTGTCATTATTGCGGTTATGCAGAGGGCGTTGCACAAAAATGCAAAAGCTGCGGTGCTCCCGAGTTGAACATAGTGGGCGCAGGCACCCAGCGCATCGAAGAAGAAATTGCAGAGCTTTTCCCTCAGGCGCGCATCGCACGCATGGACTATGACACCACCAAAACCAAACACGGTCACGCTGAGGTGATTGCACAGTTTGAAAACCGCGAAATTGACATACTCGTGGGCACCCAAATGCTCTCAAAGGGGCTTGACTTTGACCACGTAAGCTTAGTTGGTATCGTTCATGCCGACCAACTGATACACTTCCCCGGCTTCCGCTCGCACGAAAAAGCATTCCAACTCATGACACAGGTTGCGGGCCGCGCCGGGCGCAAAAACTATCCCGGCAAAGTCATCATCCAAACCGCGCACCCAATGCACCCCGTCATACAATGCGTACTCACCGGTGACTATCAAAAGATGTACGAAAACGAATTAACCGCCCGCCGGCAATTCCTATACCCGCCTTTCGTAAGATTAATAGAAGTGCAACTCCGCAACAAACAACTGTTAGTGCTGGAAGAGGCCGCTCTCTTCCTCGCCAACGAAATGCGCCGCCTGAATATTTGCAAAACCCTCGGACCCTCTACACCTTTCGTTTCCAAAATCAACAACTTTTACCTGCGCGACATCCTCATCAAAATCCAACCGCAGCAAAAATTCATAGAGCAAACCAAAAGCGCACTGCTCGAAAAAATAGATGCAATACGCACATCCAAAAACTGGCGCGGTACCGAAATTCGCGTAAATGTAGATCCTTAGAGTGTGTAAGGCAGTGCAGATGTAAACATATAAATACTTACATATATAATATATTTTTTAAGTTTTAGGGGGTGCCCCCGCCGCCAAGCGATGCAAGGCGGCGGGGTCGGGCTGACCCGCTCCAAGTCCTCGCCGCGCACGCGCCGCAGGCGCGTGCGCGGGCTGCGGGCTTTCCGCTCGCATCCCTCACCCGCTAACGCGCAAAAACGTTACTGCAATATTCCGCCATTGTACCCCTCGCTTTTAGTTCGCTCATAAGTTTACTGAACTCCTGCGCATTGTATTTAGGTGCTGCTACTCACTTCAAAAACTTTTCTGTAACGCCTCTTAACTTCAGTGCATTAAATTTCTGATAAACAATACCTTATTACTTACTCAATTTTATCTCCACTAAACTAAGGAAAGTTGTAATACTCGAAGAATGAAAAAAAAATCCCATCTGCGCCAACGCACATGGGATTTCAAGTGTACTTGTAAGGTAATATTAATGTTTGGCAAGGTATTGCGCAATTCCTTCATGGTCTGCCTTAAGACCCTCTTTGCCCACAGCCCAGTTGGCGGGGCATACCTCGCCGTTGGTTTCAAAGAAAATGAGCGCATCCAACATGCGCAGCGCTTCATCTACACTGCGGCCCAGCGGCATGTTGTTCACCAACTGATGTTGCACGATGCCGTTTTTATCAATCAAAAACAAACCGCGGTAAGCAACCAGTTCTGCAGTCGCCTGCATCTGGTTGTTGTCGTCAAAATAATACTCACCATTCAGCACATCATAGTTAGCCGAAATTGTTTTGTTGGTATCGGCTACAATGGGGTACGTCACGCCCTGAATTCCACCTTTGGCTTTCGGCACCTGAAGCCAGCCCCAATGGCTTTGCTCTGTATCGGTACTACAGGCCACCACAGCACAGTTGCGTTTCTCAAACTCCGGGAGCTTTTCCTGAAAGGCATGTAACTCTGTGGGACATACAAAAGTGAAATCCTTCGGGTAAAAGAAGAAAATTACATACTTCTTGCCGATGTATTGGTCAAGCGAAAAATCCTCTACAATGGTGCCGCCATTTACAACAGCTTGCGCTTTAAATGAAGGTGCTTTTTTACCAACTAATACTGCCATAATGTAAAGTTTTGGAGGGTGAAACAATGTTTGCGGGTGCGAATATAAACCTATGCGGAATTATGACAGAAAAATTTTCAGGCATTTTAACTATCTCAACACAAAACTACATGAAGCATGTAAGCAGAACACTCCGTCTCATGGATGTCTGGTGTGGTGATGTGAACGCCATTATTATTTTTGGTTCTGTATATTCTTTGTGCTTTGAAGCAGAAAAATCAAAAAACAAAAAATAAACCCGTTGGGTTACCCTGGCTGTACCGTTACCGGTACATCATCACCATGTTGTTTGCTGGCCTGCTTTACGTCAATACAATCCCCAATCAATACGCCATGGACGATGAGCTGGTAACCACCGTTGATAAAAATTATCCGCATCGTCTTACGTCAAAGGGGCTGTCTGCAATACCGCAAATATTTCGCGAGCCGTACTACAAAGATGACCAGGGTTACGCTTACGACTACCGTCCGGTCACTTTGTCTGTTTTTGCCCTGGAGCATTCACTGTTTGGCGCAAATCCCCACATCAGTCATTTTATTAATGTAATCCTGTACGCATTGTTGTGCGGGCTACTTCTCTATGTGTTGGAAAAACTGTTCCCGGAAACCAACCCTGTAATTCCTTTCAGTGTTACGCTTTTATATGCCGCACACCCAATTCATACGGAGGTAGTGGCCAGTATCAAAAACCGCGATGAGATTATGGCGCTGGGATTTATGCTTTTTTCGTTCTGGTCGGTCAGCAAAACGACAATGCTTACTGGTGCTAAAAAAATTCTCGCGTACACCGGAGGTTTTGTACTACTGTTAAGCATCTTGTCCAAGCCCACCTCTATTGTGTTATTACCGATTTTGAACATTATGCTTATCCTCTATGACCGCAAGAACTGGTTATATACGATAATATTATCAGCAGTGGTGATGTTTGTGTACATGGTTACACAAACCTTGAGCTTCTCTGTCAAAGATTATTTCATCTATACAGCAATAGTTGTCTTTCTTAATGTTATAGTTTATCTGTGGATGCAGGTGCGCTGGGAAAATGTAAAAGAAATGTTACAGAAGCTTTTTGAAGGCACAAAAAATACTTTACGGCAAGAAGAAGCGAGAGAGCCAGCGCCAGTTACGAAAGCTAATTTACTCAGAGCTATCTCGCTAATTGCCATATCTGTAGCATTCATGTATGCCTTGTTGTTATTAGGTTACAAAATAGCCCTGTTCCCCGTCATTCTTGCCATGGTTTACTTGAGCAGTTTGGGGTATCATCCGATATGGGTAATGATACAAAATCTACTTTACTGGTTTGTATTGTATATGGGGGTTTACCTGCAAGCGATCCCACATTATTTCACACTGCTCGGATTGTTGTACTACTTGTGTGTACTTGGCAACAAGTTGCGCCCTATCGGGCTGGTTTACTTTCTAGTGGGTGAATTTTATTTACTGTACAACGACATATTGCAAGGGTATTTTTTATTGCTACCGCTACTGCTTTGGCTATCGGAGCGATATTTTAACAATGTAATTGTACGCTCGATACTAATTATCATACTTCTTTGGGGTCCGGTACAATCCTTATTGAATATCATCCAGGGGAACACTCTTAATAAGCAAAGCGAGATAATTGACCTTTTGTTTTGGGTGTTTGCCACTGCGGCTATATTCACTACGATATACAGGTTTAAACACAAGTACACAGTTGCACTAACTTTTCTGATATTTCTCAGCAATAGCTATTTAATTCATATTCCTAAATCCGTTGAAGATTTTAAAGCCAAAAAAACGATTTCCGAAGCGATACTTCAGCCCTTGCCTCAGGCAATTGAGCCGGGCCAGATGGACCGCCCCATACTTAAGGTGGAGGCCGTAACAGACCACCTCTCTCCCTTGGAGTATAAACTCGGTACCGCAGCACAGGTACTAAAAAAGTATGCGAGATTACTGCTCATCCCGTACCCTATGTCGTTTTACTACGGGTATAAAATGATTGAAAGACAGTCGGTTTTTGAGAACTTCAATGCAGTGGTAATCCTAATATATGTTGCTTTATCCGTATTGTCTTTCCTGCTATTGCGTTACAATCGCCACATTGCTTTGGGGTTGTTAATTATCACAGTAGGATTGTCAGTTTACACCAATATAATCTTAGTAGCGCCCGGTATGATGGCAGATCGCTTTTTATTTGTTCCTTCGCTGGGCTTTTGTATTTTGGTTGTTTACCTGATTGCTAAACTTTTCGGGTTAATTTTAATAGATACTTCTCATAATAACTTTACATCCGTTCCGACAAGCTACCGGTTTACTCTGCTAACGGTACTCCTGATATACACTTATATAACGGTTGCGCGCAACCGCGACTGGAAAGATTACCTCACGCTGTTTGCTGCGGACATCGGTCATTTGGAAAACTCGGCTCAGGCAAATAATCTGTACGCCGTTAACCTGATGAAAAACCTACACAAAGCAACCGACCCGCAAAAAGCGCGTGAAATGTGTCTATTGGCCGAAAAACACTTTCAGCAGGCGCTCAGCATTTACCCCGAATTCTTCAATGCGCAATTTGACCTGGCCCGCACCCAAAACATCCTCGGTAAATACAAAGAAGCTGAGGAAAACTTTGTCAAAGCAGCAAAGATGAATGAAGAATTCCCCACTGCATGGTACTCTGCCGCTGAAGTAGCTATGCGTCAACAACGTTTTGCAAATGCGGTGCAGTATTTTGAAACAATCCCCGACAGACATAAAACCGGAAACCCATCCTACTATCTCAGCGGCAGTTTCGCGTATTTTAAAAACGGACAAACAGAAAAAGCAATTTCCTTGTTACACAAAGGTGCTGCCGTGCTCCCGCAAAACCCCGACATCTATATTGCATTGGGGCAGTTATACACTGAAACGCAAAAACCCGACAGCGCTTTTTACTACTGTCAAAAAGCGCTTACCGTAAATCCGGACAATCCGGTTGCCAAAGACATGCTTAGCCGGCTAAGGCAATCTTTCCCAGCAAAAAAATAATGATGTCTTTAGTATTGTAACTGCGGCTCTTAGCATGCTTCACTGCATACCACAAATATTATTTTAGCCCTTGCTATGATTATTATGCGCTATTGTTTTTTTATCTCTCTCACTTGTCTTTTACGCACAAGTGTAGCTCAGGAGAGCACATTCAAAACAAATGGCCCCGATGATTATCGCGAAGGAAAACACTTGTTCGCCAACGCCACGATTTTTACTTCGTATAATTTCAAAATACAGCAGGCCTGCCTCTTTGTACAAAACGGGAAGGTAGTAAAAGCAGAACCGTGTAATACTCCGGTTACCGAACTACAAAAAATTTACAAGGACTGGCTCGTGCATGATATGACCGGTCGTTACATTTACCCCGCCTTTATAGATCTGTTTGCTGATTATGGAATTGCAGAGGCAAGAAGAGAGCAAAAAGAGGGTGGCCCTCAGCCCGAAAGCAACATAAAAGGGGCTTACGGCTGGAACCAGGCCATTCACACCGATTTCCATGCCGACCGTCATTTTACGGCAAACGAGAAACAAGCTGAGGAATGGCGCAAGCTGGGCTTTGGCGCTGTACTCACTCACCGCAAAGATGGTATAGCTCGCGGTACAGGCGCTCTGGTGACGCTGCAAACTACAGATAAAGAAAACTTTTTATGTATTAAAGCTGATGCTGCTGCATTTTTTTCCTTTCAAAAAGGAACCAGCACACAAGATTACCCATCTTCTCTTATGGGCGCGATAGCGCTGCTGCGCCAAACTCATTATGACGCACAGTGGTACAAACAAGTCAGAAACAGTCCCCCTGCCTCTGCAAATCTAACTCCGATAACGGAATATAACATTAACCTGGAGGAATGGAACAGGCAATTAAACCTGCCGCAGATATTTGATGCAGCCGGAGATTGGCAACACATTTTGCGCGCAGATAAAATCGGTGACGAATTTAATATCCGTTACATCATCAAAGGGAACGGCAACGAATATCAACGTGCAGATGCCATCAAACAAGCACAGGTACGATTGATTATTCCACTCAATTTTCCCAAACCATACGATGTGGAAGACCCCAACAAAGCCGCCTGGATTTCACTGCAGGACCTGAAACATTGGGAACTGGCTCCTACTAATCCTGCTATGCTGGCTAAGGCAGGTGTGGAATTTGCTATCACTACCGCAGATTTGGAAAAAAAAGAAGAGTTCCTGCCTGCACTGCGAAAGGCAGTTAAGTTTGGTCTCGACTCTGTGCTTGCGCTGAAAGCGCTCACGTACAATCCGGCCGTTTTCATAAATGCGTATGACCTTATTGGTTCGTTAGAAAGCGGAAAGCTTGCCAACTTTATCATTACTTCAAAACCATTGTTTGATGACAAATGCGAAATCAATGAAGTGTGGATACAAGGCAGGCGACATGAGGTGAAGCCATTCGAAGCCCGCGATATCCGGGGCGAATATCTTTTAACGTGGCAAACACCCGAACCCAACTCTCACCGGTTGATCGTATCGGGTGAATTAAGTAATCTGAAAGCACACATCCTTCAAAAAGATACTCAAAAGATAGAAGTTAAATTCACCTATCGTGAGCAGGATGTACAACTAATTTTCACACCCGATAGAAACACGAAACATGTAATTCGCCTCAGTGGAGTTGTACGCCATAATGAAAAAAAGTGGAGTGGTACGGGAGAGCTGCCCGACGGACGAAGATTTACCTGGAGTGCCGAACATGTGAAAAATATCCTACCGGATAGCGTTACCACCGTAAAAGACACTACCCAACATACTAAAGACCTGGGCAAGATTATATATCCTTTTCTTGCTTACGGAAATGATACCCTACCTGCTCCCGGTAGTTACATAATAAAGAATGGAACAGTTTGGACAAACGAACCATCCGGCATACTGCGCAATACTGACATAATAATCAGAAACGGGAAAATAGCGGAAATCGGAAAGAACCTTCAATGCGCTGGGTGTAAAAGCGTTGATGCTACAGGCAAGCACGTGACCAGCGGTATCATTGATGAGCACAGTCACATTGCCATTTCACAAGGAGTGAACGAAGGCACCGAAGCCAGCAGCGCAGAGGTGCGTATAGGAGATGTGATTAATGCGCAGGATATCAATATCTACCGGCAGTTGGCGGGCGGAGTGGTGGCGGCGCAGTTGTTGCACGGTTCTGCAAATCCCATCGGAGGTCAGAGTGCGATTATCAAATTCAGGTGGGGCTACCTACCCGAGCAAATGAAAATAGAGGGAGCTGACGGTTTCATCAAATTTGCTCTTGGAGAAAACGTGAAGCAAAGCAACTGGGGCGATAAACACACCATTCGTTATCCGCAAACGCGCATGGGAGTGGAGCAGGTTTACTATAATTATTTCACCAAGGCACGTGAATACGAAGCAGCATGGAAAAGTTACGGGTCATACCTATCATCAAAAAGTAAAAGCAATCCGGCTATTGTACCGCCGCGCAAAGATTTGGAATTGGATGCACTGCTTGAAATATTACAACGCAAACGGTTTATCACATGCCACAGCTATGTGCAAAGTGAAATCAACATGCTGATGCATGTGGCGGACTCGTTTGGGTTTAAAGTAAATACGTTTACCCATATACTGGAAGGATACAAAGTGGCTGACAAGATGAAAGCGCACGGAGTAAACGCAAGCTCTTTTTCTGACTGGTGGGCATATAAATACGAGGTGATAGATGCTATACCTTACAATACTGCATTGCTGATGAAGATGGGTATTTGCACGGCGGTAAACTCCGATGATGCCGAGATGGCACGCCGGCTAAATCAGGAGGCAGCAAAGGCAGTAAAATACGGTGGTTTGTCAGAAGAGGATGCATGGAAAACCGTTACACTTAATCCGGCTAAAATGCTGCACTTAGATCATCGCACAGGCAGTATCAAAAAAGGGAAAGATGCCGATGTGGTAGTTTGGAGCGACAATCCGCTCTCCGTGTATGCGAAAGCAGAACAAACATTTGTGGACGGGATTTTGTTTTTTGATATACGTCGTGATGAAGAGAAACGGTCAGAGATACTAGCAGAGCGCGCCCGTCTTATTCAAAAAATGTTGCTGGAGAAAAAAAGCGGATCTCCCACTCAGGAACCTGTACGCAAAACGCAGCAGATGTACAACTGCAGTGACGGTGAACATGTACACTAACACAATTAAAACACCCCAAAAAATGATTGATATGAAGTGTAACTTTTCTGTGTTTAGCCGGTTAATCAGAATGTCAGGTAAAATCTGCATAGGGATAACATTTTTGTGCGCAGAGTTTGCTTCGGGGCAAGCAGATGTGCCGGTGCCATCCCCACCGCAAAAACAGCCCGTGTATTTAACGAATGCTACCATCCACGTAGGTGACGGACGGGTACTGCAACGTGCTACCATTGGGTTTGACAAAGGCAAAATCATTTTTCTGGAAGAGAACCCCACCTTCAAAACTGACGAAACCATAGGGCGCGTTATAGATTGCTCCGGTAAACATATTTACCCGGGTCTCATTGCTCCCAACACCATCATCGGGCTAAGCGAAATAGAAGCTGTGCGCGCTACGAATGATTACCGGGAGACAGGCCAATACAACCCCAATGCACGCTCCATCATATCATACAATACCGACAGCCGGGTAACTCCCACCATACGCAGCAACGGTGTGCTTTACGCACAAGTAGTACCGCAGGGAGGTGTTATCTCTGGTACATCGTCTGTTGTACAACTGGATGCATGGAACTGGGAAGACGCCTTGGTAAAAGAGGACGGGATATGGCTTAACTGGCCAAGTGAACTGAGCGGAGGCGGCTGGTGGGCAGAACCGGCAGCATTGCATGCCAACAAAGAATATCACAAACAGGTGGAAGCCATAAAATCATACTTCAAAGAGGCAAAGAGTTATTGTGCTGCTGCAGAGCATACAAAAACTAACCTGCGCTTTGAAGCCATGTGTGACTTGTTTAATAAAAGAAAAAATTTATATGTGAACGCCACACGGGTGAATGAAATGCAACACGCCATTTTGCTGGGGGAGGAAATGGGTATGCGCATTGTACTATGCGGGGCTGATGAGTCGTGGAAAATAGCCGGTGAGCTTGCCCGCAAAGGCATCCCCGTCATTCTGGGGGAAACACATGATTTGCCGGGCATGCCCGATGATGACATAGATATTGCATACAAAACGCCTTACCTTCTGCAACAGGCAGGGGTGCTGTTTTGTATTTCAATACCCGGTGCATTCTGGCAACAGCGAAATCTGATGTTTCAGGCCGGCACGGCTGCGGCTTATGGACTTTCTAAAGAAGATGCCCTTCGTGCCATTACCCTCAACGCAGCTAAAATACTCGGCATAGACAACCATACCGGAAGTTTGGAAAAAGGCAAAGCAGCAACACTAATCGTTTCAACAGGAGACCTGCTGGACATGCGCACCTCTCACATAGAACTCGCTTTCATTGACGGGCGTGAGATTGATTTGAACAACAAGCAGAAAGAACTTTACGAGAAATTCAAAAGAAAGTACGGGTTACAATAGTATATCACATTTTAAAAATCAGACGATGAAATGTATTACTGTCTGACAGCGTGATGTGCAAAGTGTAAAGCCCCTGCGAAATGTTTTGCAACGGCAAGTGGCATGTTGCCTGTTGCACGTTTTCTTTTAATACAATTGCTCTGCCCGAAGGATCAACGAGCACGATGTCTTTGATTGTTGAATTGCTTGCAATCGTAATCATATCCCAGGCGGGATTGGGATATACTGAGATGAATTTATCCGGTGAAAGGGATTGGGTGTAAACAGGCGTTACCGTTACAGTAGAAGTGTGGGTATTCGTACAGCCGTGCTTGTCAGTGACGGTATGTGTAACGGTAAACACTCCGTACTGGGGGGCATAGTCATGCACGGGGGCTTGCCCGAAACCTACGGTGCCATCGCCAAAATTCCATTGCGACTCTACGGTAGTATCGGCTGGTATGAATTGAAATGAAGTGGATGAGATCTGTTGAATCGTGAACATTGCATCGGGAGCAGAGAGGTAATGAATATCAATAGAAGCGCTGCCGGTGCAATTAAATGCATCACTTACAGTAACAGAGTAAACGCCGGGCTGTTGAATTGTCAGTTGGGGAGCTTTAAAGCCGTTGCTCCATGTATAAGAGTGAAATGCTCCCGGATGTAAAGTGAGATATTGCCCCGGGCATAGTGCTGTATCGTAGCCAAGCGTTACTGCAAGGGATGTAGCAGGCATTTGATAAATTTGTTGGTCAAGCCAGGCGATGCGTTGCTGAAGCCACCACTTTAATCGCTGTATTTCTTCTGCATAGCTTTGTGGAAGCGGGGTGGGTTGTGGCCAGGTTGGCACGCCAATTATATTCCATAGCTGGAAGTTTCTTCTCTGCGCGCTATCAATGTAAGCGACTGTGGTGTCAATGAAAGCAAACAGCGTATCAATGTGCAGCACACCGGAACGCAGATAATGCCAACGGCAGCGCAGCCGTGCGTTAAACAGCGTGTCCTGTCGCATGCGTTCCCACCATGCCGGTACTGCCGAGCCGGGGCATACGTAGTTGAAATCGTACGCCCATCCGGTTGTCAGGTAAGCTTCGCAATAATCAGCATTGAAAAATGCTATGTCGTAATCCCAGGCCGGTCCAGCAATTAACTTTCCCCCTTTACTTTGTCTGTCTTTATGTATGTAGGTGCTCAACCGGTAGCCATCAACATTTTTACTAACTTCATTCAGTATCAGGTAATCAATGAAGCTCAACTCATCGGCATATTTTCGGAAACCGTTGGTGATGTGCTGAAAATTTGGCCCGTATAGCGCGTGTTCAAAACTGTCAACATAGTTTTGAATGTATGCTTTTTGGGCGGGCGTAATGTTTACATCAGACGGGTAATCATATTGAAAAAATATCGCATCGTTTGTGGGGTTCGAGGGAGGATACTGCGAGTAGAAACCATCCCCTCCGTTACCGGTAAACTTGTCTATTTTCAAGATGTAACCGCCCGTGAGCGCATCTCCGGCATTATCGTTTGGAGTGAGTTTAGCGATGTTTACACGGTTTTTATTGCGCTTGATTTTTTCCATGAGTACGTAAACACCCTGATACTGATTGTTGATGAATAGCTCACAAAATCTTGTACGCGAAGCGTAATGACCGGTGCAATTAGCAATGTGATACGCGAGTACATTCCGCATCAGAGTTTTATCAAAATAGTGCGCATTGAGTATCCAGTCGCTCTCGGCAGGCATACCGAGCAGCGGAGTATCTATATCCTGATTGTTTGTGTCCCATATTTCAAAGCCATACGATTTTTTAGGCGCCCATGCCGATGATGAACCGCGTTGTTCAATACCGATCCGACCCCGGTAGGCATACAAGGTATCGGTCGGGCGATTGATTTGATTTGCATTGTCTATGATGAAAATCTCTGCGTTTATTTTCGGTTCATCAGGGATACCTGCTCCAAATGTGTTGATCTTAATTATCGGAAGACGGGTGGTGAACGGCTGATCGGGTACCGCCGGGGCATTCCCGAAACGAATGCTCCACGATACGAGTGTGCCTTGATCGGAAAAAGGATAACTATCAATAATCTTAAGATACCAGGTTCCGTTGCCGTTTTGTCCATTGTTTAACAAACCCAAATCCCCCATTGGCCTGTAATTACCGGTAAACGGCGCTGAGCCGGACTCAATCGGTGTAGTGTAATTTTTTTTGAAGGCCGTATTGATAAAATTGTCACCGTCACCGCCAACATTTGTAAATAAAAGCACCTGTGTTCCGTCAGGCGCTCCCAGCCATACTTCCAAATCCGATACCCAGGTGTGGTAAATAGTAAGTGTGATTTTTTCAAAGCCCCAGTTAGTGTTTATCTGATTATTGTGCAACCCTGAAACCTGCAACGGGTAATACTCCCAGGTGTTGTTATCCGGGATAGGTGCATTTGGACTTGCAGAAAAGGTCTGCTGGGGTTGTGCATGCAACGTCACAACAGAAACACCCAAACACAACACCCACACACTTAAACGAAACATGATGCAAAGGTTAAAAAATCTTTAATTACAGAGCGTATGAATTCCGTAAAAGGTTGCAACTGAGCAACTTCATACAGGTGTAAGGCAGCGATTGTGATACTCAGATAGTTTGTTAAGCAACAGATTTCCGGTTGTAAAGGACAACTACTTTAGAAAAAAACAAATGATGTATTTTTTTAATATTTTATGAACACATTTTTCGGCTCAGTGAAGAAACGCATGGCTTCCCATCCGCCTTCTCGCCCCATGCCGCTTGCTTTCATACCGCCAAAAGGTGTGCGTAAGTCGCGTACAAGCCAGCTGTTTACCCAAATTATGCCGGCTTCAATTTTGTCGGCCATCCGGTGGGCGCGTTTCAGGTTGTTTGTCCATACAGAAGCCGATAAACCGTATCGGACACTGTTGGCCATTGTAAGGGCTTCTTCTTCAGTATCAAAAGGTGTCAAGGTTACCACCGGGCCGAAGATTTCTTCCTGCTGGGTGCGGCAGTTGACGTGCAGCCCCTCTATCACAGTGGGCAGGATAAAGTAACCGTTTTTGACGCGGTCTGACCTTTGGTCAGTACTCCACTCTGCGCCGCCGCAAAGTATCCTTCCCCCTTCCTCCTGCGCCAAACGAATGTAAGACAATATCTTTTCTTTGTGCTGAGCCGAAACTACAGCTCCTATCTGCGTATCCTCATCATTCGGGTCACCTACTTTGAGCGCTTTAACCCGTTCCGTAAACGCTTCCCGGAATTTATCATATATGGATTTTTCTACAAATATCCGCGAACCGCACAAGCAAATCTCACCCTGATTACTGAAGGATGCCGTAACCGCCTGCTTGACAGTTTCCTCCAAATCACAATCAGCAAAAACGATAGTAGGGTTTTTGCCCCCCATTTCCAGAGAAACTTTTTTGAACATGGGCGCTGCTGCGCTCGCAATGCGCCTGCCGGTTTCAGTACCTCCTGTAAACGAAATGGCCTTAATGCCTTCGTGCTCTACAATAGCTTGCCCGGCTTTTGCACCCGTACCTTGTACAATGTTAAGCACTCCATCCGGTAGTCCGGCATCTATACAAACCTGCGCTAACAGGTACGCCGTATGAGGGGTGATTTCGCTGGGCTTTGCCACCACACAGTTACCGGCAGCTAAAGCCGGCGCTACTTTCCAGCTCAACAGATAAATCGGCAGGTTCCAAGGTGATATGCACCCAACCACTCCTATCGGTTTGCGCAGGGTGTAGTTTATCCCAATGCCGGGCATCTCGTGACTTTCGCTGGCAAAATGCTGTGCTGCGGCAGCGTAAAAGCGGAAGTTTGACACTGCGCGGGGAATATCTACTGCTCGCGCCAGTTTGAGCGGCTTGCCGTTGTCTTTACTTTCAGCCGCAATAAATTCCTCGGCTCGCTTCTCTATGCCATCGGCAATGCGCATAAGGAGATGCATGCGTTTCTCCGGAGCAGTGCAACTCCAATTGGCAAAAGCATCCCGCGCAGCGCGGTGGGCGAGCTCCACATCGCGTTCATCGCTATCGGCACAATACGAATAAATATCCCCGGTGGCGGGCTCAAAATTCGGGATGTATTGCCCCGACACCGGCGCGGTGAGCGCTCCGTTGATATAATTGATTATTTTAAGCATAATACGCGGTCTGACCTTAGGTCAGACATTTAATTTCGCAGCAAATAAAAATGTTTCGTGGTTTCGTGGGGTACAAACCTGTCAAACTGGATTAGCGCCGGCTCCTCTGTTTGCCATCCCGCTACCTTTTGCATAAGTTTTTTGTTGCACAGGGTGCCACTCCTTTCGCCCAGGTAATCACGTGCCGATGAAAACTCCCAGTCGTTCACACGCTCCACTAGCATCGCTTTTACAGGGTTTTGATGGATATAATAGAAACACAATTCTGCATAACTCAACCCTTTTCCGGTATCAATTTCATCAATTCTTTTTGCCATCGTTTTTTGTCTGAATAGCGAACCTTTAGTATTGCGCTTTTTATTGATGTGGTGCGCAAAAGCGCTGAGTAATCTTCGGAAACCATTTGATACACACTGAAGATAAATACTGCCCAATTTTATTTCCTCAACGCTGCGTTGAATTGCATGAATAAGGAAATGAATGTGATTAGGTATCAGGCAATAGCAGAGAGTATCGGCAAACGAATGTACATACCGCCTGTACTCTTTCAGAAACAACAGATATTCCTCCCGGTCTGCATAGAGTAACTGTAAGTTGTTCCCTTCGTTGTAAATATGATAGATACCACCAGCTTCTTCTTTCATGGCTCCGTTTTTTGAAAGTGTCTGACCAAGGTCAGACCTGCGTCCCCCACCCCACTTATCCTCCTCTCATCCCAAATCCCAACTCACTCATCACATCGCTCAACTCTTCGTAAAGCGACTCCTCGGTATAACCCATGTCGCGCAATGAGTATTGATGCGCGCTGCGATACTTATCCGCGCCCGAACACGCCTCTGCTAACCTCTTTTGATACGGCTCACTGATGCTCCAGCCAAAATGCCGGTATATGCTGAGTACGGCATCTGCCGGGTTACGAATCAGGTCATCATAGCGCAGCAGATAAAACTGTGACGGGGCTATTTGTTTGCGCATCGTGTTGTGATAACGAAAAAAACGAATGGCGTAACTCGTCCACTCCCGGGTACAAGCGGCGGCCTGCTTGTTGTTCTTATCATACATCAGCGTAAACATATTTACCATACTCGGCACCGCTTGATACGGATGCCGCACAATGCAAATGATTTGCGCATCCGGAAATTTCTCCAGCAATGAACGCATGCGCGCGGTACTCATCACGTTTTTGGCGAGGTACGTCTTGTCTTTGCCGGCGCGATACATAAAGCGTTGCAGACAACTCTCATAAAAATCCATCACCTTTTGGCGAAATTCCTTCGGCTCATCATCCAAAAAACGCGAAGCGCCGTTCAGGTGAAAAAACGGAAAAGGTAAATAAATGCCCGGGCTGCAGAGTTGCTGTGCAAACACTAACTCATCTTCCTCGGCCTTGTTGAACCCCATGGGGTGAATATCGTCCCATCCGCCCCAAAACATCCCATCTAATTTATTTATAATATTTCGTATTGTGCCGCGCAGTATCCGCCGGTCTATCCATCGCGCCAATTCATAAAACTGTACAAAAGATGATGTCATAAAAAACGTGTGGGCGTTTTTGGTGTAGGCAAAGCGCTCCTCGTCTAATGCAAGCAGGCGGTGCAGAAAAGTAGTGCCGCTACGCGGGCAGGCAATGATAAACACCGGCTTGTGCAATTTCACTTTCTTGTATCCGCGGTGAAAAACTTCATCCATCAGCCGGAAAAACAGCGAAAGCACGTGATGCAACACAAAAAGAGTGATAAACAACCACCCGTAAAGCCACACCCGAAAAGTGAAATACCTGTATGTACAAGCAACAATACGCAACAAGTTGCGCCAACGGATATGATAAAACGATGCGCTGAAATACTGCATGGCTGCGGCAAGGTTAGGGAATGTGAAACGGTTTTAAAAGCACAGGGGCGGTTCATAGCGGCGGTGTACAGTGCGGTCAGTTTCTGCCTGTGTAGGTTGGACAACACACCCCTGCAGGCGAGCAAACCTCTTCATCAGCAAGGCGATTTCTGCGCAATGTACTTCAGCAAAACAGAACATGAAAATCTTATACGTTTGCGTGTAAAACTCCCCGCTTGCCCCATGGGGAATGAGAGGCAGATTTTTTTGCAACACATAGCGCAAACCAGCCCCGCCCCTCTTATGCTTGAGATTGAGCGGGCAGAAGGGATATATCTGTATGCCAAAGACGGTACACGCTACATTGACGGCATTTCGGGTATTGCCGTGAGTAACGTGGGGCACTCACATCCGCGTGTGGTGGACGCTGTATGCCGCCAGGCATCGCGCTACATGCACCTGATGGTCTATGGCGAGTTCATTGAAACGCCGCAGGTGCAGTACGCTGCTGCGCTGTGTGCCCTGTTGCCGCCGCAATTGCAAAACGTGTACTTTACTAACAGCGGTGCCGAAGCCACCGAAGGCGCCATGAAACTCGCTAAGCGCCACACCGGGCGTACTGAAATCATCGCGTTCAAAAACAGCTATCACGGCAGCACCCAGGGGGCCCTCAGCATCATTGGCAGCGAGCGCTTCAAACAAAACTACAGACCTCTGCTGCCCGGCATCAGACAACTCCGCTACGGTGTACTTGACGATCTGGTACACATCACCCAAAATACCGCTGCTGTATTTTTTGAACCCATACAGGCAGAGAGTGGCATTACGATGCCTGACAAACATTACGTACAGGCCTTGCGCGAGCGATGCACGCTTACCGGTGCCCTGTTGGTGTTTGATGAAGCACAAACTGCTTTTGGCCGCACAGGCGCCATGTTTGCCATGGAGCATTTTGAAGTTACGCCTGATATCCTCCTGCTCGCTAAAGCGCTGGGAGGGGGTATGCCTTTAGGCGCTTTCATCTCGTCAAAAGAAATCATGCAATCGCTCGCACACCGCCCCGCCTTAGGGCACATCACCACCTTTGGCGGGCACCCGGTCTGTTGCGCTGCCGGGCTGGCTGCTCTGGAAGTGCTCCAAACCGAAAACCTCATCGCCCATGCCGAAACCAAAGGCGCTCTGCTTCACAACCTCCTCGCTCCTGCCAATATCCCCATCAGCCGCGCGGGCATGATGTTTGCCATGCACTTTCAAAATGAAAACATGTGCCGAAGCGTCATCAGCGAGTGCCTCAGACGCGGACTACTCACTGATTGGTTCCTGTTTGCCCCGGCAAGCATGCGCATCGCCCTCCCGCTCACCGTCACGCACGCACAGCTAAACGCCGTGGCCGACATCATACTGCAAAGTATCCGCTCATGCCAAACAAATTAATAATTTTACTAATACTTTTAACTGCCGCCTCCTGTCGCAAACCTGACGTGGAGCTGGTTATATACGAAGCCAACTCACACACCCACCTGCCCCTGCACGATGTTTGCTTTGTAAACGACTCCGTGGGCTTCGCATGCGGTGGCGACAAGTGGACAAAAGGAATATTTCTTCGCACCACCGATGGCGGCTTCACCTGGTCGCAGCCCGACTCCATCTTCAACGCAGCGTGCTACACCATGCACTTTTTTGATGGCGCACACGGCATCGTAGCCGGCAATAACTCCCTCTTTGCCACCACTGCCGACTCTGGCAAAACATTCACCGTGCGCGTTTCGGACTATCGCCCCATCAACAGCATCTCGTTTCAGTCACCGCTCGTAGGCGTCATCGCAGGCGGAGAAATAGACGCTTACAACAACGGATACTTAGCTTACACAACCGATGGCGGCAACTCCCTCACGCGCTACCCCACCCCCGGCAATATGACTGCCATCGCCCATTCCGATGCGCTCACCGTGTATGCCTCGGGCTTTGGCGCTATATATAAAAGTACCGATGGAGGCAAAACCTTCCAACCCCTCAACGCCCGGGGCGACTTCTTCCTCGCCCTCAGCGCCCCCTCTCCTAACACAGCATACTTTGCCGGCTACCAGCGCCTCATCCTCAAAACCACCGATGCCGGCTATACCTTTCGTAAAATCATGTCTGGCAACGCCCCCTTCTCCCCGCGCGAGCACTTCCGGTGCATCTCCTTTGCCGATGAATACCACGGCGCTGTTGCAGGTGACAACGGCATCATGTACCTCACCCGAAACGGCGGAGATACCTGGGAGCGCGTAAAAAAATTTACGTCACACCACATCCGCGCCATTCACCTCTTCGCTCCCGACCGCGGTGTGGTAGTCACCGATGGTGGCGAAATTTTCCTGTTCAGAAATTGACACCACACGCACCGTATCCCCGCGCCGCGAGCCGTCCCATGATGCAACAGTCAATAAATTAAAATTTATTTATATAAGTTAATACATTAATATTTTTTGGGGGTGCCCCCGCTGCCTGGCGCTGCAAGGCAGCGGGGTCGGGCTTACTACGGGGTACGCTGTCGCTCCCGCCGCGCCCGTTATTCATTTGTTTTATAAGTGGTACGGCCGCGGCCGCTTCGCTGCGCTCGCGCCCTCCGTATCCCTCACCCGGTTTAGAGGGACAGGCCGGTAATCACCGTACCATCCGACTACACTTGCACTGTTTGTATTGATGGGGTATTAGCGGGCATCGGGGGCCATTACACAACTCCCCATGATAAATAAATTTTACCAGATTAAAAATTTACGGTTTTGTAATACATTTTCTTTACACACCATATTCAAACAGCAACGGCCTCACAGTTAAAAAACAAACGAAGGTTGCTTCACGAACATATTGTTTTACGCATCCTTATTCAGAATGAGAAAAACAATAAAGAAAACATCAATAAGTCAACCTGCCTGTTTATACTAAACACACTAACAAATGTAAATTAGATGCTCGCCAAATTCTGCAAGTAAAACGGTTGTTGAACAACTGGCTCGGGAAATCATCAAATTGGCAATTGCCTTTAGTGTTTATCTAACAAATTAGGTAAAATCGAAAATTTCGCGCTTGATATTTGGTCTTATTTTATAAAATTTTTACTTGGATAATGTTTTGAAATTTGTAAA
>JANWXI010000031.1 GCA_025057415.1 Chitinophagales bacterium | reverse complement strand
TTCATAATTCTTTTTTTTAATGTTAAAATTAACCTTTCAAAAACAACTCACTTTACACACTTTTTGGGAAAAGTATCTTAGCAAACACACTTTGACCATATTTAGTGTAATAGTTACGACTTAATTTTTTTCATCAAAAGCGTGCAGTACCGTGCGAGTAACTCTGTTTTCATGTTTCTTAAATAAAAAAACCCGCCGCATCGGGCGGGTAACAGTTGGGGTTTTGTACACCTGCTCTACCGGATAAAGAGCATCTCACGGTACTTAGGCAAGGGCCACAGGTTGTCATCTATGAGGGTTTCCAGTGCGTCAACGTGGGTGCGAATCTCATTAAAATAAGGTTTCACTTTATCGCAGTAATACTTGCTGGTACTTGCCGAAGAGTCATGAGGGGCTTTTTCGCGAACCGCGTTCATCTTGTCAACGTTATCTTTTATTGCGTTGATGTGCCCGTTGATTTGGGCAAGTAAATCCTTTTGCGCTTTTACCGTGGCAGCAGAAATACCTGCTTCTTTCAGTCCTCTTACGTTGGCAATCAACTTGTTCATGTACTCAATGGCAGCGGGTATTACCTGATTCAATGCTAAATCAGCAATAATCCGCGCTTCTGTGTCAATTTTCAAAATATAATGATGGTGATACACTTCTACCCGTGCCTCCAGTTCGCGTTGCGAGAAAATACCCGTATCTACCAGTACTTCTTTTGCTTTGCGGGTTGTGTAAAAATCTAAGGCGTAAGGGGTGGTTTTCACATTGCTCAGACCTCGCTTTTTGGCCTCTTTTTCCCATGCCTCGCTGTAACCATCTCCTTCAAACAATATGTTTTTCGACTCTGTAATGTACTGGCGTATAACGCGCATGATAGCGCCATCCTTTGATTCACCGTCTTTCATCAATTTATCCACCTCTGCTTTAAAGTGCATCAGTTGCCGGGCAACGATAGCGTTCATGATTGTCATGGGCAATGCACAGTTGGCAGATGATCCCACGGCTCTAAACTCAAACTTATTGCCCGTAAAAGCAAAAGGAGAAGTGCGGTTGCGGTCGGTGTTGTCTAACAACACATCAGGTATTTTTTTGTGAATGTCCAGCTTGAGTGTGGCATTGGTCAACTCGTCATATTTCCCCTTCGCTACGCGTTTCTCAATTTCATCCAACACATCTTTCATAAACGACCCGATAAATACCGAGATGATGGCAGGCGGGGCTTCGTTTGCGCCTAAGCGGTGGTCATTATTGGCCGATGCGATGGAAGCGCGCAGCAGGTCGGCATACTCGCTTACTGCTTTAATCACATTCACAAAAAAGGTGAGAAACAGCAGGTTGTTTTTGGGTGTTTTACCGGGCGAAAGGAGGTTTTTGCCCGTATCAGTGCTCAAACTCCAGTTGTTGTGTTTACCGCTCCCGTTAATGCCCGCAAAGGGCTTCTCATGGAGAAGCACACGTAACTTGTGCCGGCGCGCAACCCTATCCATTAAATCCATTAATAATTGATTGTGGTCCACTGCCACATTTACCTCCTCAAACATGGGCGCACATTCAAACTGCGCAGGGGCAACCTCGTTGTGGCGGGTGCGTATGGGTATTCCGAGTTTATGGCATTCTGTTTCCAGATCCAGCATAAATGCATAGACCCGCTCCGGTATTGAGCCGAAGTAGTGGTCTTCAAATTGCTGACCTTTTTGGGGAGCAGCGCCAACCAGTGTACGGCCGGCAAACATTAAATCAGGGCGCAGATTGTAGAGCGCCTCATCCACCAGAAAGTACTCCTGCTCCCATCCGAGTGTAGCAGTAACGCGCGTGGCGTCTTTGTCAAACAAATGTACTACCGGCAATGCCGCTTCCTCCAGCAGGTGTGACGATTTCAGAAGGGGCGCTTTGTAATCGAGCGATTCACCTGTGTAAGAAATGAATATGGTAGGAATACAAAGGGTTTTGCCATCGCCTATTTCCATGATAAAGGCAGGAGAGCCGGGGTCCCATGCCGTATATCCACGTGCTTCAAACGTAGCACGGATACCGCCGCTCGGAAAGGATGACGCATCCGGCTCCTGTTGCACCAGCGCGTCACCGCTGAATACCTCTATGGCTCCATCGCCCTTAGGAGTAAAAAACATGTCGTGCTTTTCAGCCGTAAGTCCGGTAAGCGGCTGAAACCAGTGTGTATATGATATAGCTCCCTTGCTTATCGCCCAGTTTTTCATGCCGGCGGCAACTGCATCGGCAATTTCGCGGCTTATTTTTGTTCCGGTCTTCATAGCCGTTTTTACGGCTTTGTACGCTTCGTCTGAAAGATACTCCCGCATGGCAGCATCGTTAAATACGTTGGATGCATAATAATCCGATACTTTGGCGCCCGCCAGTTGGGGGTGGATAATCTCACGGTTTACTACCGTGTGCAGAGCAGTTTTACGTGCGTTAGTCATCTCGTGTGGTTTTGCGGGGCAAAAATAAAATTACAGCGTACAAAAAAAGTATTTACAACAAAACTTATACACATTTTGGGTATTATCCTGATTTTTTTTAAATCAAATCAAATAAAAGATATGAAATTTTGGGCTATTTATTAAGAACAAATCTATTCCTGAGCAAAGTAGTATCATATATAATATTTTCTAAATTGAGTATATGGATGATACCGGTGAGCAAAAACGGCATAAAAAATGAACGGTAATGTACCAGCGCGCCGGATACAGGTACTACAACGCCTATGATAGTGATATGCAAAACGCTGAATATAAAACAGAATAAAACGTTCCCGTTTTGCAATTTACGAAAATGAGCATAGCGAATACACAAACAGATAACGAAAAACATGGTAATGAAATGGGAGTATCCGTATAACTTCTGCAAAACCGAAGCTGCTTGCCATGGTGTCGGTTGCATAAACCCGTTCACAAAACCCAGTATAAACATCATAGGATACGCAGAGGGACTATAAACAGCAGTACTGTACAAACTACCAGCGCGCTCTGTATTGGCTAATTGCAAAAACTCCAGACGGCGGGCATGTAATAAATCGCCAATGGGGCGAAACAGTATAACTGCAAGCAATATACACGCGCCAAGCCATACATACAAATATTTTCTTGGTATTTGCCACTGTCCTTGCGCAATAATCGGTAACACCGGTAATATCGTGAGCAATATGTGTAGTTTGTTGCGGCAAATTACCCAGGCGGCTACGAGCATGCCCAACACCACAATGTACCAGGGCGCCTCTTTGTGGGTGTAGCAATAAAGGAATAAACCCATACCCGCCAACACCGGTGCATCTTTCAGTAATCCGGCGCTCCAGAACACCACCCCCGGCGCTAAAAAAAATGGTGTATAGCGGAGAATAGCAGGGAGCTCCCCCACTCCTTTCCATAACACTCTATACAACGCGGTAAGACCGGTGTAACCAATAAAACTAAACAATAACGTATTTGCGTAGATATTTTCAGCCGTCAGGATGTTGAAAAGTGATATTAAACGAATTATGAATGCATTATTGGTAAAAATATCCCCCTCCGGATGACAGAAATTCTGAGTATCCAGTATATGGCGAAAAACCTCCGGCTCCTGCATATTCCATCCTGTAATAACCCGTATCCATACATCCGGATGACTGAAAAACAGCCGGCTGATAATTACGCTGTCAGTATAGTAACGCCAGATGTCTGATTTGGAAGCATCTGTGTAATAGTAAGTGTATGTGAGCGTAAGTACAATACCTGCCGTAACTTTTAGCATAAACAGCAATATGCGATGCGGAAGCGGAATACCGGTATGGCGAAA
Organism: Chitinophagales bacterium; assembly: GCA_025057415.1. Taxonomy (GTDB): domain Bacteria; phylum Bacteroidota; class Bacteroidia; order Chitinophagales; family LD1; genus Bog-950. The sequence continues at coordinate 25,915 of JANWXI010000031.1, read as the reverse complement.
AAATGACAAGCGGCTAATCGCGAGCAGTGTCATCAACAGCCAAAACACATAGAGCGCTACTTGTATTACCATTTCTGCGTGCTATCGGTTAAGGAGAAAATTTTGTTGCGAAGCGTAATACATGCTCACATTTAATGCGCAAAATAACAATTAACTGTTTCCTGTATCTGCTACAACCATAAACCTAGGCGCATAGTACTTATAGCTTTAAATGAAAATTAAATTTATAAACTAATACATGCCTCCTTAAATAAGTTTTCGGCTTTGGAAATGTCTGCCTACTGATGATAAATGTAAAACAAAACGTTGTACTACCGGAGTTAAATTATATTTGCTTGCAACAAAAAACGTATGAGTCATTTTCGCAATAAAGTTGTTTGGATAACAGGCGCCTCCTCGGGAATAGGAGAAGCGCTGGCATACCGGTTTGCTAATGAAGGTGCGCGTTTAATATTAAGCGCCCGCAGGAGCGATGAACTGGAGCGGGTAAAAAAAACATGCAATCTACCCGATGACCGAGTGCTTACTCTACCTATGGATGTGTCGCAGATAGAACAAATACCCGACAAAGCAAAAATTGCCCTGGAGCGATTCGGTAAAGTAGATGTGTTGGTTAATAACGCTGGTGTCAGTCACTGGATGCGCATAAATGAACTCAGTATGGAGGTGCTGCACAAGGTGATGACCACAAATTTTACCGGAAGCGTAGCCCTTACAAAAGCCGTACTGCCCGGCATGCTGGAGCAAAAAAGCGGTCAGATTATAGTTATCAGCAGCATATTGGGCAAAATCGTTACCGCCAAGCAAGCCGCATACAATGCAAGCAAACACGCGTTGCACGGATTTTTTGACACCCTGCGTGCTGAATACGGCAAAAGCGGTATAAAAGTGTTGATAGTTTGCCCCGGCTTTGTACGCACGAACGTTGCACGCAATTCACTGGATCGCGATGGTAACCCTATCAACAAACAAAGTCCTTTGATTGAAAACGGCCTTGACCCGGCATACGTTGCGCAAAAAATCGTCCGCGCTGCTGCAAATGGTAAAGAGGAAATATTGATAGCGGGCACCAAAGAAAAAGCGGCCGTTTGGCTGAAACGCTACTTCCCTGCCCTGTTCTCAAAAATCATTGCTGAAAGTCGCCTTGCGTGATCTGCGCATAGCGCGGGGGTAAAATGTATAGCCAATATTAATGCCCAGCAATGCGTCCGGCAAGTGATACAAACCCGGTCCGCGCGTTCCCCACAATGCATCCATTCTATTTCTGATAATTCGGGCATCATCGGGCAACCTGAAGTCAATTATCGTGGCCTTGTACCCTAAACCACCGTAAACATCCACTATGATATTTCGTTTATCATTGAGATAAAACAAAGCCCCCGCAATCACTGAGACGCCCGCCGTTAAAAAACGCTTTCGTATGTACATACGCTCGATGTATTGACAACCTACCCGGCACACATCCGAAATTCCTCGTCTGTAGTAATGGTTAATTTTCCCCAAAAGCCCTACGTAAGGAATTGTACCGTCACTTTCCTCCAGAAAATATTTAAAAGCGATACGGCCCTTCACACCAAATAAGTTTTCGCCTTTGTAGCTAAAAAACCAATTTGCGAAGTAACTGCCGGCTGATAACTCAACACCTAAATGACGGCTGATAAAAATATCAGAAGCGAGCATTACGGATGAGCGAAGTGGATCAAGAGGTGTGGTGAGGTTAAACTTAATGTTGGCTATGGGGTAATCCCTGAAGGTTTTCAAGCTGTCTGCCGTCTCAGCAACTCCCGATGCAAATACTGCCGTACTGAGCAAGCAGAAGGTTAGTATGGCAGAAGTACGTTTCAATCAGGTCTGAATTTTACCAATCATACGAATGTTGGAGGGGTCGCGAATGTCATAAAACGTGAACCCGTCAGGCGTTGATACAATCATCTTGCCATTGTGGCAAATTACATCGCGCGGATTGGTAATGCTCACTTTGACAAAAGGTACAGGTATATTGTTTGAAATATCAAATACATGTATGGCGTCATCCCCTTCATCACATACAAATAAAAGATTTTTGTAAATGCCAAGACCATTCGGCATTTCCATGGTTTTTACATCTATCTCCTGCGGTTGGTGTTTATTGCTTACATCGTAAGTAATGAGAGCGCTTATGGTATTTAGCGTACCGCAAACGTTTACAATGGTTTTAACTGTTGAATAGGCATAATGACCTTTTATTACCACAGGGTCACAGCGACCGAAAATATCGCTGCGTTCGGTTTTACTCAATAAAACCGGGTAGGACGGATTCGTAATGTCTAAGATATATAACCCTGTTCTAGAACCAATATAAATGGTGCCGTCATAAATGGTAATCGTTTCTAAACCATAATCGGTGGTAACCGTAGAGGTAAGTGTAAGGTTGCCATCACCGGTATAATAGGTTTTAATCTTGTTATGGTCCAACACGTACAGGTAGTCGTTGTATGTGGTAAATCGGGTAATAGAGCCGCTTTTACCATTTGAGTTGTTTTTTCCATTGGTGCCGTTAAAATTGTCAACACTCTCTTTTGCACAGGAGTAAACCAGACAGAGAAACAACAGAGTTGAAACGATGCGTAACATAGCTTTTAGTTTAAATTATTGTGATATAGTGCAACGGACAATGATATATGCAGTATCCCAACCTATTACAAACCCTTTGTCCGGATCAACACATTCAAAAATACCGAAATAATTTGAAGGAAACAAGACCGGCATAAAAACATTTTTTTTAACATCTACAACCTGTACCTGGTAGATATCAGAAATGTTAATTTTTACGAGATGGGGGCCGCTATCTGCATACATAAAGCTGCCCGAAATCGTAAAGTCCGTTACCGCCGGTATGCGGATGAATGTGAGTGGCACAGGGTTAGTTGAGTCCATCACATTAAACACATGGATACCCTGTAATTTTTCTGTCAGGAAGAGCAACGTATCTTTAAGGTAAATCGGGCCGGTATTGGTTATCGGTCGCGGAGCTGTGTTGTAAACTACTGCGAGCGAATCGTGGCTTAAATAGATGGGGCGCAATCCATTACCACGAAAGTAGGGAAATTCTTTACGACACCCCGCAAAAATTAAAACGGTTATTAACACCGCTGCTACGGTAATTCCTGTTTGAAAACTATCCCGAAGGGGCATATTAGTCAATGCGATTCAAACATAATGATTTTTTGTATGCAATTATTGGCGGAATAATATTACTACAATTCGCTTAAGAGTATTTTGCAGCTATTTAACTTATTGCCTATCAATGTTATGATATTTCAATGTTCAATATAAAAAATGCGACATAAGAATTGTTTGTAAAAAGTTTAGTAAGAAACGCCCAAACGCCAGGCATTCCGTGTTAATTAATAGGCAAATTAATATGCTGTTGTCAGCAATGTTACTTTATAGTGTAAAAGTGACGGCTGCAAAAAAGACGAGCTCGTTCAAACATCAACGGGAACTAATAATAACCCTGCCGGTGTACGTCATATCAACTCCGGTAAGTGTTATGAGATACATACCGTCAGGCAACATTAGCTCGTTTATACAGCTTAATTTTTTACCTATGGAGTGCACAACAGGAGTTTCATGCATCAGTTCCCCAAGTGCATTTGCAACGCGCAGGTAACCCTCGAAAGGTTTGCTGAAGTTCAAGCGAACACACACCTTGTCACGGGCAGGATTAGGATATATCTGGAATCCATAGCCCCCTTCAAGATGTTCTGCAGTAACGTATGGTTCATAAACCACTGTTACCTGTGCCTGCGCCGTGTTGGTACAGCCGTTGCTATCGGTGTAGGTGTATTGAATTGTGTAGGGACCGCCCACTCCGGCTGCCATCGGGTCAAAGATACCGTTGCTCACGCCAGGGCCACTAAAGCTGCCTCCGTCTGGTGTAGCCACCAAAGTGATCGGTGTATCCGTAACGTAATACGTTGATTGCAGCCCGTTGATAACAGGTGAGGGTAGCGGGTTTACGGTTGCTGTAACAGGCGCGGGTGGACTGATGCACGTTACTCCCTGCTCCTCCACCTCCCAGTTGTAATATGCGTACCAACGCCCTGACAAGTTCGCAGAGTTACCGGTAATTGTCAAAAGATTACCCAGTGTATAGGGATAATTGGCACCGGAGCTATTGCGGTAAAAACCCGGCGAGCTGCCGCTCTTCCAGCCAAGCTGATATGAGGTGCCCGGCTGTATGGCGTAGTTTAATTGGAGGATGTGTGTTCCGGCGGTGAGATAGAATGAGTCGCTACGCAACACCACTCCGGAACTATTCCGCAGTTCTACTATGCGATGTTTAGTAGAATTTGTGAACACCTTTACAGTTTTGAGAATTATAGGTTTGTGTACGTCAAAAATCTGGTGTTGGTCGTTGTTAAAGTAGCTGCCGGAACCAATGGTTGTATCAACAGGACCTACGTAACCATGCAAACCGTTGATGGTATCAAATGAGCTAACATACAACGTAGTTGTGGTGGCTGGAGCAAAAGAGTACTGGTTACCTGTATGAACGATGTTGCCCCCAGAGGGAGCATCAAACCATCGGATGGTACCGGTAGCAGTTGCAGCTAAATGAGCCGTATCTCCGGGGCATATAGCATCAGCTGTAACGTTGGTAATGGCGCTGTTGTGGTGTGTAATTACAACCGGCTGACTTGTTGCAGTACCGCACTGCGAAGCAACCTGCACGGTGTATTGCCCCGGCTGGCTTACCGTTATGCTTTGCACGGTATCACCGGTATTCCAAAGATAACTGTTGCCGGAGTTTGCTGATAGCGTTACAGATTGCCCCGGACAAACCGCAGTAATGTTGTTTTGAACAGAGATTTGTGCAACGCCGCCAGGTACCTGTTTGGTAAGTGTATAGGGTACTGCCAGTACGTTGTCGTTTTCGTTTTCCTCTAAAAAGTAATTGTGCGGGTCTATTTGCACTACAATGTAGTAATCACCGTTGCAGGTTCCCGGAGGGATGGTAATGTACATACCATCTAAGCTCTGATAGTAAATATCGGTGTAACCGGATGATATACCTTGCATTACCGGAGAGCAGGAGTAGTTTCCACCGCCCAATCCAAAGTTCGGAAAATTGTTGTTGAGCAAAACATTTCCGGCAGAATCGCGGCAGTGACCGTTGTAAGTAGAGCAACTGCCGTAATCCATCAGGCAAAAGCCGAGTTTGGCTCCATTACCTATAATAGGCCAGTTCAGTGGGTTTGGCTCTGTGGTGTCGCGTCTGCGCAGCCAATACATGCCCCAGTCATCCACGTGCATGTGTGCATGGGTGGGGTGATAAGTCATGGACCCAGCTGGTCGGTCCCAATAAGTCATGGTATTGCCGTTTTTATGATAAATACGTTGTTTAATAAGCTGGCGTGGCTCAGAACCATCGGGGCAGGTGCCCGGGTTTGAAGTAAACGTATCGTTGCCACAAATAAAAGTTTGCGTGGCCATGATGGTGAGCGGACCGTGTCCGATGTTCGGAGTTGAAACAGAAATGCGAAGCCGGCCGTTCTCTGGTCCATTACCGGTTTGCGAATATTCAATTACCCCCTGGCTGCCACTTACCATTAGCGGCTCGCGTGCTACTTTGATGTTGGGCAGCAAATCACAATCATTAGAGGTAATGTCTTTGCACTTGCATCCTGTGGCGTTAGTGGTTGTACACTGGGCAACTGCCAGTTGATAGATAACCAGGGAAAAAGTTGTGTAAATAATTTTTCTCATCCAGCTAAATTTCCGAAAACCAAAAGTAAAAAATAAATTATTGAACATAACAACACGTTGCTGGGCATAGCAGTTTATTGTCAATAACTCACAATATGTGTACATTTCATGCAACAGATTGCGTAAAGAATTTTTCCAGCAGAGCATAAGCAAGTTCGTTCCCTGTATTAGCCAACGAGACCAAATCACCATAGGTAAAATATTCGCCACGTAAATCTGTATATTCTTTTCCGTACCATATTACGTGTTTAATCATACCTTTGTGTAGTTCTACAGATGTTTTGTCGGCAACCAGTGTAGTGTCGGGGCTGCGCCCGTAAATCCACTCCGCACTTTCAAACTCACTTGCGCGCTGCTCTATTTCAATCCATACATCATCACTGAGCAGATACTCATCAGTTATAGGCAAATTCTTCAGCATGTAGTGCATCATGGCTTCGGCATCATCAAATTGCCTGTTTATTTCCGATAGGTTGGTGACCGGGCTTTTAACCGACCTGACAGCGCGGGTCAATACCTGAAATTTATTGTCGCGGAGTGTAAATCGCAGGTTGTTCAGGTCAGTCATGTACAGCAAAGTGCCGTGACTGATAATGTTTTTACGGTTTGTAAACTGGGCACTACCTGAAACTTTCATACCTCCCGCCAGCAGGTTATTTCGTGCATCGGGGACTAAATCGTATCCGGCATTTCGTAATACATCTGTTATGGGCTGGTTAAAGTACGAATAGTTACCGATTTTTTCGTGCGATACTTTTTCAATAAAGCTGAAACATATATTTCCCCTATCATGATACACTGCTCCGCCTCCGGTGATGCGCCGGCATACGCGCGACCCTGCCCGCATCAAATACTGAACATTCACCTCGCAAAACAAACTCTGGTTGCGACCGATAACCACACAAGAATCATTGATATACATGAGCACATAACGCCTGCCGTCATCGGGCAAATGATGCAGCAAATAGTGCTCCAGTGCAATATGAACAAAAGGGTTTGAACAAACAGGAAATACCACCCGTACCACAGGGCAAGGATAAGAAATCAGGCGCGGTTACGGCGGGCTAACCTGCGTGCCCTGCGTTCATTGCTCAGGGCGAGCGAGTACTCTAATGGCACGTGTCCGGAACGATAGTACAGATAAATCAGCAAAGCGCTTGCTGCAGTAAACAGGTGCCACAGCGCATGCCCTTGAAAAATACTCTCTGGGCTGCAGACGGTTTTTGTACGATCCAAAATCCAGATTACAGCGCCCAGTAAAAGCGTAGCAAATGCTGCCCAGAGATAATTTGTAAAGTAGTGTTCCTTGCTTACAAACATCAGATAATAAACACTGGTGATAAACACCATGATAACAAACATGGGAAAAAATACGTTGATATTCATTTGCATAATTCGGGTCAATATCAGGTAATTGAGCAGCAGCGCAAAAGCCACTAATATACCATGTGTGCTTTTCCAACCCCCATTAATCCACACCAGCGGAAAAATTTTGTATATGTTGAACACGAGTACCATTATTACCATTGCATACATGCCCGCCTGATCTATTATCTGAAAAAAACGGGTGAGCGAAGCGTGGTACATGAAACTGCCCACAAAGGTGTATAAGCATGAAACTCCAAACAGTATAGTAAAAATCGGGTAACGAACCAGAAAATTATCGCTCTTTTTACGGTCTTTGTACTTCAGGTCGTTTATCCCGAGCGTAAGGATAAACAAACTTACCACCAGAAAACCGAGGTTGCTCCACGTATTGCTGGGCTGGCGAATGATACTGTCTGTACGGTTTCTCTCACAAAAATGCAGGGCATTTCCGTTGGCGCCCGCCCAGTCATCCCACAAATCTGTGTAGGGGAGAAAGTTTGAATAACTAAAAAAGGCAACGGTAAACAGCACAAAGATGAGCAGGGGCAACACAAACACTCGCCCGTGCAACCGCTCAAAGTAGAGACGGGTGCGCAGCACTTGCCATTTAATTTTTGTTTTAATACCAAACATACGTCTCCTTAAACCTCTATTCGTACTAAGATTTATTTTGGTTACGAATTAGACGTAAAAAAATTGTAGGACAATTTGATTTTTTTAAGGCATTACCGCCTGCCGGCTATCAAAATCGGATAATCAAAATTGAGGGCAAACATAGGGCGGAACACTACTTGCCCGAGGGTGTTAATCTCAAGCGCAGGAGCGGGAAGCTTAAAAACATTTAATACGCCAAGTACCACTTTAGCAGTTTTGCTTTTGACGGGTATTTTCGAGAGGTCGGCATCGATGGAAAAGTAAAAGCTGCGGTAGCGCTTCAGGTCGCTGTGGTCATGTAACACTCCGTTTTTATCATACCAGATATTCTGGAAGCCCCCGTACAGGTTTCCGGCTCCGTAACCAAAGGCCACGTTGAGCCAGCGCGGGCGTATTCTATGATTAAAGGAACAGAGATTAGCAGATAGCCAAATTACCGTGCCATTGTAATCTTTGAGGGCGCGTTCAATGATTGTTTTACCGAAAAGTTCCTGCGCCCTTTCGCGCAACGGACCTGCCGGGTAATCCACCAAATGAAAAGAGTACTTACAGTAAATACGTTGTTCATTCCACGCCAGGTACTGACCGGTGGCTAATGCTGCACCTGCTAAGTTGAAAACGATATCGCTCCACGATGCACCGTATTTGGGTTTAAAACCATCGGGTATTTCCATCACCGTCAAACTCATAAAGCCAAAGGCGCCAGCCGACAAAGCCGCAGGAACAGGTTTCACACCGCTCCATCGTAGCATTTCGTAGCCGAAAACTGTAACAAAATACGGGGCATATATATGCCCTGTTTTATCCTGCTGGAGCCATTCGCGAGAGTCGTCAAACCAGCGGAAACTTCCCGAGGGTTGACGTCCATACCAAACGAACCCTACGCCGGTCATCAGGGCGGTGTAGGTGGCAAGAGACCCTCCGCACACTAAAGCAAACCGTTTGCGGTGAAACGACATGGGATATCGGGTTGTGTCAGACGAGTAGAAAACGCCTTTTCCCGTACCGGCATCAGCGGGCATATAGGGTAATACTGATATCAACGTCAATAATATGAAACAAATAAACGGGATTGTTGACTTTACCATCATCTGCGTGCAATGAAGCACAAAATATGACGAACTTCCTACATGAGGGTGTTGCAAAAAAATATATTCGCACCGAAAATTCTCGGCATGGGCTGGATGCGGCAGATGTGGTGGAAATGGCTTAGCGCTGCACTATTGTTGTATGTCATCATAGGTGGATTTTGGGTGCCGCTCGGTCCGGGCATCCCGTCCGTACACCCTATTATTTTTAAACCCGATACTGTAACCACGTTTTCAATAACTACTTACAATACACACTTTACCGACAGGCAGGCAGGTATCACACAGGTGTGGTTTAAAAACGTGAACAACTATTTCTGCCCGGATACAATACGGGTTGTTGACAATAATAAAACTGAAGTAACGTTTGGCATCCCATCGGCTCTGCAAGACACTTTTCGCTACTCAAATTTTGACATCGTAATCAATAATGACATTGACGGCACCTTTGCCCTGCGCGATGCGGTAACGCTCCTCAAAACCGAAAAACCCAAGAGCGATACAACGTTAGCGCTGCAATTTTGCAGTCCGGAGGTGAAAAACAATAAAACATCGCTGTTTGTATTCCCCTATCGCGAAATTTTATTACAAACTATCCGGAACACTTTTTTTCACGTTCCGATGTGGTTTGCCATGACGCTCATGGTTACGCTGGCGCTCATTTTCGGTATCGCGTACATGCTGCGCGGTGACCTTGTGTATGACACATACGCCTCAAGTGCGGTGTGGATTGCGATACTTTTCGGGTGGTGCGGCTACTTTACCGGAGTTTTGTGGAGTAAGTACACATGGTTTATCGGTATCCCCTGGAGCAAAGCGATTTTAAATATGATTTACCACGACATCAAGTTAGCGGGTGCATTAGTCGCTATCGGATTATATACAGCATATTTCGTTGTACGTAATCTGGTGGTTGAGCCGCATCAGCGCGCCCGCATTTCAGCAGTTTACAATATTTTTTCTCTCGTGTTCTTCGCCCTGTTGATATATGTAATACCCCGCATCAACGACTCGGTACATCCGGGCAACGGCGGCAACCCTGCCTTTAGCAAGTATGACCTTGACAACACTTTGCGGATGTTTTTTTACCCGGCTGTAGTGGGCTGGCTGTTGTTCAGTTTATGGTTATTTTCACTGCTTACCCGTTTAAAATTGATTGAACATTCAAAAAAATGAAACAAAAACTTTTACTTTTCTTAAACGTGGCTTTGCCGGCATTACTTTTTGGCGCCAACGACACAGCGGATACGCTTTTTACCAGTGAACTCAAAAGTTACGTAGCTGTGGGTGTGGTAGTTATCATATTCTTTATTATTTTGATTTTTCTTGTGTGGCTTGAAAAACGCATCAGTAAATTAGAAAAGAAATAAGCTGTGTTTTCGAATAAAGATTGTAATACTGCGGTAAGTACATGATTTTTATACTGTCGCTAATCTGATAAACTTTCAATCGTATTTACGGCTATCTACCCCCTCTGTGCTTCTTAAAAAAAACGAAACTTGAATTATTTTGCAAAATAACCTGAGCTAAAATAAAGTACGTTTGCGCTCGTCATAAGAGGTGTTTTATTTATGAACCGGGTAAAGGTATTGATAAGAGGGCTACTCTGCTTGTATGGTGTTACGATTATATGGGACGCAATTGCGCAGGGAACTGTTAAACCCACGCGATTCACTATCAGCGGTTATGTAAAAGAAGCTGCCAACGGGGAAGCCATGATGGGCGCTGCCGTTTATGCCGTAGAGCCCGGAAAAGGCGCAACCACCAATGAATACGGTTTTTATTCCCTTACACTTCCGGAGGGTGAATACACCTTAAGGATATCCTATATCGGTTTTACTACCATTGAAAAAAAGGTATCACTGCGCGAAGACATTCGCCTGAATTTTGACATGAGTAATGCTGCTGCACAAATACAGGAAGTGGTTGTAACCGGTGAACGCAAAGGGCAGAATGTAGAAAGTACCGATATGGGCAAACAGCAGTTATCGGTAGAGGTGTCAAAATCGTTGCCGGCCCTGCTGGGTGAAGTAGATGTTTTAAAAACCTTGCAGTTATTACCCGGGATTGCCAATGCAGGTGAGGGAAACTCTGCCATGTACGTACGCGGTGGCGGGCCCGACCAAAACCTCGTATTGCTTGATGATGCGGTGGTTTACAACACCGGGCACCTGTTTGGGTTTTTCAGTGTGTTTAACAGCGATGCGGTTAAAAACACCACCGTTATTAAAGGCGGTATGCCAGCCAATTACGGCGGGCGTATCTCCTCGGTGGTGGACGTACAGATGAAAGAGGGTAATATGAAACGCTGGAGCGCCACCGGTGGAATCGGGTTGATTTCATCACGTCTTACTGTTGAAGGACCAATTAAGAAAGAACGGGCATCGTTTATCGTAAGCGCGCGAAGAACCTATATAGATGTGCTGTTGCGTCCTATATTGCCTAAAATCGGTGATGGAGAGTTTGCTGGCAACGAGTATTTTTTCTATGATATAAATGCAAAAGTTAATTACCGCATCAGCGATAAAGACCGCCTGTACCTGAGCGGTTATTTCGGCCGCGATGTGTTTAACTTCCGCGATCCCGGCGGTAATTTTAAACTCAACTTCCCCTGGGGAAATGCCACTGCCACCTTCCGATGGAACCATCTCTTTAGCGACAAGTTATTTATGAATACCATGCTCATTTACAATGATTTTGGTTTCAAGGCAAATACGAGCTTTCAGGATGTGACGTTTTCGCTCAACAGCAGCGTGCGCGAAGCAACTGCAAAAATAGATTTCGACTACTCACCCATTGCCGGACACATGCTTCAGTTTGGCGGGCAATACAATTTTCACATATTCACTCCCTATCAGGCAACCGGTAATGCAGGCGAAACAACTTTTCGTACTACCAACCAGGAGCGCAAATACGCACACGAAAGCTCCGTGTACTTTCTGGATGATTTTGATGCCACAAGCTGGCTGAAAATAAACACCGGGCTGCGTGCATCGCTTTTCAACTTTGTAGGGCCTTTCAGCAAAATAATTTTCAGCAACGGTATCGCTATCGACACCCTCCGTTACCGCCCGGGCGAAAACATCGCCACGTACTGGGGTATTGAACCTCGCTTTTCTTCACGCATCAAGATTGACAACCAGAGCAGCATAAAAGTTGGCATTACCTATAACCAGCAATACATTCATTTGGTTTCGAGCAGCACAACTACCCTTCCGGTTGATTTGTGGGTACCCAGCACAAAAACCGTAAAACCGCAGCTTGGCTTGCAGGGCGCTGTCGGGTACTTCAGAAATTTTAAAGACGACATGATTGAAACAAGCGTTGAGGTTTACTACAAACACTTATGGAACCAAATTGAATATGGCGAAAGCGCGGTGGGCAACATAACGGTTGATGTGGAAGACCTCTTTACGTTTGGCCGCGGGTGGACTTACGGCGCTGAGTTTTTTGTAAAAAAAGCAAAGGGAAAATGGACCGGATGGGTGGGATACACCCTGGCATGGAGTTGGAGAAAGTTTCCTGAGATAAACGAAGGTGAAAAGTTCTTAGCGCGTTTTGACCGCCGGCACGACCTGAGTATAGTACAGATGTATGAATTTAACAGACACTGGAAAGTTTCTGCCACGTTTGTGTATGCCACAGGGCAACGCACTACCCTCCCTGTATCATTCTTTTTGAACGAAGGCGAACCGCAGTTTGTTTACGGTAAACGCAACTGGTTTCGCATGCCCCCCTATCACCGCTTGGATTTTGGGTTTGTTTATACCATCATCCCGAAAAGAAAGCTGAAAATAAATTTTACGTCTGACATCACCTTTTCGCTGTACAACGCTTACAACCGGATGAATCCCTACTTTATTTACATCATAAACGAGGGAACCATAGGTGGTAATCCGAACGATGACGAAAATGGTGCGTTTCGTTTCAAGGCAAAACAAGCTTCCCTCTTTCCGATATTGCCAAGTGTGACCTGGAATTTTAAATTTTAATTATGAAAAATTACATATATATATTTATTGATAAATTCTTTAGCCGGCTGCGCAGGGTAATACCGCTTTTCTGTGTAGTAACACTTATCACTACGCATTCTTCCTGTACTAAGGATATTGAGATTGAAATACCTGACAGCGCCAAACAAATCGTTGTGGAAGGCAGCATTGAGCGCGACGGACCACCCGTAATTCTTCTCACAAAAAGTCAGAAATTTTTTGACAACATTGACATAAACAATCTGGGGGCATACTTTGTACGGGGCGCATACATTAAGATACGCGCCAGCGACGGAACTACTGTTAACCTCACGGAATATTGCCTGCAAAACCTGCCACTGAGTGAGCAGGAAAAAGAAGTTTTGCTTAATGCGCTCGGCATACCTTACCATGATACCTTACCCCTGCCCGATGTGTGTATTTACACCGTACCTGACATAATCAGTTTTTTCACAACCGGAACCTGTAGCTTTATGGGCAAAGCCAAAACGCGATACGATTTAGAAATAATTGCACCACCGCTAACAGCAGGAGGCGACTCTGTACGGGTTACATCTTACACTACCATACCGGAGTCAACCGGATTGGACTCATTGGGCATCAAACAACATCCCAACCCCTCCTACCGCGATAGTTTTGTGGCTGTATATGCGTATTTCTCGGTACCCGACACATTTGGTAACGCTATTCGCTATTGGACAAAACGCAACAGTGAGCCGTTTTACAAACCCGAAAGTGGTTCTGTATATGATGATAAACTGTTTATCGGACTCACGGTGGGTTTACCTATAGACCGCGGCCGCCCCAGCAACGAAGAGTTTGATATTAACACAAGTCCCTACTTTCGTAAAGGCGATACCGTAACCGTCAAGTGGAGCAACATTGATTACAATACGTACCAGTTCTTTTACACGCTTGAAAATGATGCCGGTGATAGTCCATTTTCATCGCCTGTAAAAATCAAATCAAATATTCAGAACGGATTAGGAATATGGGCAGGTTACAACAGTAAATACTACACCTTAGTAATTCCCAAATAATAAATCGGTAGTTTTACAGAGGGTGTAAGTTCAAGTGAGTTCACGTTTTTAAATTGTCCAGGTAGTAAGTCCGTGCGGAGTAAAATTGTAGCGTACCACTCTACCACCGAGCTTATTAAGCGCCTCTATCACCTTAAACTTCTTTGTGTAAGGGGCATAAAATAACATAAAACCTCCCCCGCCAGCGCCTGAGATTTTGCCACCGGTTGCACCCGCCTTTATTGCAGTTTCGTAAATGCGCTCAATTTGCGGGTTGCTGATACCCTCGGCCATTGCCTTTTTGTGCTCCCATCCGTAGTGGAGTATCCTGCCGATGTCGTCCACTTTACCCTGCAGCAGGGCTTCCTTCATCATTACGCTTTGTTCTTTCAAACTGTGCATAGCATCTATGCTGCGGCTGTTTTTATTACGTACATTGTCGCTCTGGCGGCGGATGATTTCAGAACTGACACGTGATGTTTCGGTGAAAAACAATATCAGGTTATTTTCTAACTCATGTATCCACTTTTCTTTTACGCGGAGCGGATTTACAATCACTTTATCGTTAGCGTAAAACTCCATGTAATTCACACCACCGAATGTTGCCGCGTATTGATCCTGCTTGCCGCCGTGCATGCTCAGATCTTCACGCTCTATCTGGTAAGCCAGGTGAGCAATGTCGTATTCGCCCAAAGGCAGTTTGAGCCATTCTACAAAAGCGCCTAAGATAGCCACTACGAGTGTGGATGAGGAGCCAAGACCGGAGCCGGGCGGAGCGTCTACATGCGTGGTGAGTTCAAATGAAAGCGGTTTTTTCGTAAAGTCCCTGACGATGCGATTATAAACTCCCTTGGCTAAGTCGAGGCGACCGTCTATGGGTAATTTTTTTTGTGCGTCAAGAGTAAGTTCTTGATTTCTGTCAACTGCACGTATGCGGATTTTTTGACCACTCAACGGCTTGATGGTGGCATATGCATACATGCTGATGGTAATATTTAGAACCGCCCCTCCGTAAAGATCGGAGTAGGGTGATACATCCGTGCCACCGCCTGCAAGACCGAGGCGTAATGGCGCTTTGCTGCGAAAAATCATGTTGCAAAAAAATAAATTCTGAAAATAAGAAAATTACGCCAACATCCCTTTTATCTCATTTATTTTCTCCACCATTGCCGACCAGGAATATTTCTTTTTTTCTGCCTGGATATTATTTCGCATTTGCAGCTCACGATGATTTGTATAAAAGTCCACGATGGCATCGGCTATGGCACGGGGATCGGGTTTTACCACATAGCCCACACGGCCATGAGGTACCATTTCGGGCAAACCGCCCACGTCAGTCACTAACATGGGACGGTCAAAGTGATAGCAGATTTGGGTTACCCCGCTTTGCGTGGCGTGTTTATAGGGCTGTACAACCAAATCGGCAGCACAAAAATAGTAACGCACATCCTCATCTTGTATGAAATTTGTCTTTAATATGATTTTATCGCTGATCCCCAGAGTGCGTATCAATTCCATGTAAGGACCCGCATCTGTATAGAACTCTCCTGCTACGATGAGTTTTACATTCATTTGCCGTATACGATCATCAGCCATGGCTTGCAACAAGAGATCTAAACCTTTGTATGCACGGATAAAGCCAAAGAAAAGTATATGCTCTTCGTTTATTGCCAATCCGAGATGTTGATACGCTTCGGTTTTGGGCACCGGTTCACCGAAATTATCATAAAGAGGATGAGGGGAAATCAAACAGGGCTTATCCTTGTCAATGCGGCGCAGTTCGTTCATTACCTGTGCGCTCATGGCAATAAAACCATCTACGCTGCCCACAAAATATCTCGTAAGCAGAACATCACCCGGGCGTTTTTCGTGTGGCACTACGTTATCCAGTATAGAAATAATCTTTGTGTGCCCGTTTCTGCGAACAAGGCGACTGATGGTGCCCAAACAAGGCGCCATAAACGGCAACCAATACTTTACAATCATCAAGTCGGGTTTTAAGGCGGCAATCTCGCGCCCAACCCTGACCCAGTTCAGCGGATTTATTGAGTTTACTTTAACATGAATAAACAATTCTTGCGGCGGAGGGGAACTGCTGAGTTGTGATACTCCCGGAAACAAAAATGCCGGGTATTGTAAACTGAAAGTATAAAGTTGCACACTGTGCCCCATGCGCATAAACTCTCTGGCAAGACGCTCATTGTAAGAGGCAAGTCCGCCACGCAGCGGATGCGCTGTACCCAAAATGATTATTTTCATGCGGCAAGATTAGGAAATTATCATGCTTCAATCTTTCCTGAATACACGGGTGATAAATCGCTTTCTGCAACTGTGTTTTATACTACAGCTAACAGCAATGGTATTTATTGTTTATGTTATCATCTCCATATTACTAACACCTGCCAAAGGGATTCATCCATTTGAAAGCGGACTACGCAAAATTTCGCTTGTAATTACTGCAGGGGCTTTGGTTTATCTGGGAACAGGTATCCTGATCAACATATTAATGCAACGACACGTGCATAAATATGAACGGCTAATGCAGGTGGTAATGCTATTGTTTTTTGTATTGTTTTTCATAACCCCGGTTACGTATTATGTAGTGCGTTTTATTTTAAACGTTCTGTAATTGAAGTTGCAAATTTTTGCAGCAAACAGTAGTTATTTACGCTGATAATTTTATAGAACGTTAAAAACTTCCCGGATGATTGTTAATGCACCCTATTGGTATCAGGACACATATAGCTCACGTTTTTGCTTTATGACGCCACGTTACTTAATTACAGATTTACCAATCAAGGTTTGTGTATTTGGGGCATATTGGAATATCTTTTGGCTATATCCTTTCGCCAGATTATCTTTACATACCTAGTCGTCTCTTTGCTTCGTTGTATGCCGCCTGTATTTCCTGAAATTTTTGGGATAGTTCGCGGCGCTCCATTTCTCCTGCCAGTTTATGGCGATCGGGGTGATATTGCAGCGTCAAGCGGCGGTAAGCCCTCCTGATTTCTGTAATATCTGCAGAGGGTTTTACACCTAATATCGCATAGCAATCTTTTTCAATGTATGGATGCTGAGCTTTGATTTGGCGAAACTTCACGTCGTTGATATTAATGTATCCGGCAATGCGAAAAATAAAATACTGCTCCTGAGCCGTCAATTCCCCGTCGCTTTGCGCTACATCAAACATCAGGTGCACGATTTGTTCACGTGTTAACATGGAGGTGTTTAGCCGCAGCCAGTCGCAGGTGCTTTGCAAATCATACAATTTTTGTAGGCAATGATTGATGACAATTTTTCGTTTTGCGGAGTGCTGAGCATCAAAGTGTTCGTCCAAAAAACGAAGCAGAAACTGTATAGATACATCTGGCACCGGCTCATGAATTTTCAAAAGATGTGATGCCAACACAATAACATGTAGTTCGAGCTCCGTTAATCCCTGCAGCACCTCCGACTTTACATCGCTCCGTTTTTTGTCCAGTAAATGAACAGCCATGAAACCCAAAGCGCCACCCAGTGGATTACCGGTTATTACCCAACCCAACGATGCGCCCAACCATTTGCGATACGAAAACACGGGTCATGTTATTTAAGCAGATATCCGAACCACATTTCCGTACGTCCACCTGCCTTGTAAAGTAGTAATCATAAAGTATATTCCTAATACTATAAACGGAAAACTGAGCATTTGCGTATGACTAATAGCATTGAAATATATACCCACCTCCGGCTCTTTAAAAAATTCTATCAGAAACCTGCCCGTGAAACCAACAACCATAGAGGAACTAAGGTATATGCCAGGTAGTTTATCTTTTACGATATGAAACAATAATAACAAAGCCCCCTGCATGGTGAAATACAATATGGCTTCATATAAAACAACAGGATGGCGGGGTATATAATCGTGGAATATGAAAGCCCATGGAGCCAGCGTTGGCTTGCCCGGTATTTCACCGTTAATGAGGTTACCTATACGAACCAAACCCGCAAACAGAAAAAAACTTATGACCCCAATCTCTACTGCCAGCAGAAACGGATAGTCAGGATACTTGCGGCAAAACAACCACAAACCCGCCACGGCTCCAGCCATACCTCCATGACTTGCCAAACCTCCCTCCCACACATAGAAAATTTTTATTGGATTTTGTATGTAGTATTCCGGCATGTAGAAAATAACCTGTGCGAGCCGGGCACCAATCAAACCACCGACAAACACATACTGAACCGCCAATCCCAGTCGGTGCACGGGTAACTTCAGTACCCCAATTACATGCCGGGCAATAAAGTATCCCATGATTATTCCGATACTCCACATTAATCCATACCATTTAATCGTGATATTGCCTATGTGAAATGCATCGGGATTAGGGTGCCAGTGTATGAATAAATTAGCCAACATTCAATGTATACTAGCTGTTAATCAACTATTTAAAAACACTATGTACAATCATACAATATTTTTATGAAAAATTAAAAAATTAATAAGAAACATGATAATAATTGTGTTATTAGATTTGTTGGAAAAATATAAAAAATATGGTTAGGAAGCTCTTCATCATTGCGTTAGTTCTCTGCAACATACATGTTGCAAATGCTAAGGATGTTAGCTTGCAAACAGCAGAAAAGTTAGCCCGCAATTTTTACATCCGTAATTCATCGCGGGCAGCTGAGGAGGTAAAACTAACCTTACAAATACAGGAGATGGCTGTGCCCGGCGTTGGGCGAAGTGCAGACGGGCGTCCTATCTATTACATTTTTTCGGTTGAAAACAACGGTGGTTTTGTGATCGTGAGCGGTGACGATTTGGCTGAGCCGATATTGGGATATTCTACTGAAGGAAATTTTTCAGCAGACAACATAAACCCGTCTATGCGCAAGTGGCTTGAACACTACCGTGAAGAAATACTTTACATTAAAGAAAATGTGACAGAAACAAGCCCTGAAATTGTACGCCTGTGGGAAACTTACCTGAATGGACTAAACTCCGATGGTCCCCGAAGTGGAAGCGCGGTTAATCCGCTATGCGGCGCTAAATGGAACCAGGCGCCGTACGAAAACGCCCTCTGCCCCTTTGATTATCAATACAACGAACGCACCGTAACCGGCTGCGTAGCAACTGCCATGGCTATTATTATGAAATACTGGAGTTACCCGCAGCAAGGTACAGGTTTTCATTCATACAATCATCCCAAATACGGTACCTTGAGCGCCAACTTCGGAAATACAACTTATGCGTGGAACTCAATGCCAAATGTGATTATGAGTAATAACAATGCCGTTGCTACCATCATGTATCACTGCGGTGTGGCTGTTGAAATGATGTATGGCCCGGGTTCTACGGGGGGTAGTGGAGCTTATGTGGCAAGTGCTGCTTCGCCCATACAGGCATGTGCGGAGTATGCATTTAAAACCTATTTTGGTTATGACCCTACTACATTGCAAGGTGTATTGCGCAGCAACTACACCACTACGCAGTGGATAAATCTCTTAAAAGCCGAATTAGATGCGGGGCGCCCGATACAATATGCCGGAATAGGTAGTGGTGGCGGCCACACGTGGGTATGTGATGGTTATGATAACAATAATTTTTTTCATATGAACTGGGGCTGGGGAGGCAATAGTGATGGTTATTTTAACCTTAATAATCTCAATCCTCAAACGTTGGGAGCCGGGGGCGGCACAGGGGGGTTCAACGGTAATCAGCATGCTCTTATTGGCATAAAACCTAAAAGTGGGGGCGGCGGTGGTGGCGGTGGCGGAATCATAAACCAAAGTGGTATTCAGTTATACGGAGCCACTACAGTAAATGCCAATCCATTCCAAAGTGGCGGAAATTTAGAAGTATATGCCGTGATTGCCAACACCGGTACACAAAACTTTACCGGTGATTTCGCCTGCGCCTTATTTAATAGCGAGGGTGTATTTGTTGATTTTATACAGGAATATATCAACGTAACAGCATTGGCTGGGTACTACTACAACGTAACTTTTGCCAAACAAACTCTTTCACTTATACCGGGAACTTACTACATAGGGCTTTACTATAAAAATGGCAACAACAACTATTCCTTAATTGACCCCGGACCGTATTATAATCCTGTTAGCATTACTGTTACAGGGCCTTATAATAACATACAGATGTACAGTAGCACTACCGTAAACCCCTCTCAACCCATTGTAAATAAGCCGTTTACTGTTCAAACACAAATTGCTAATGCGGGTTCAAATTTCAATTTCAGCGGATTTCTCGCGGCTGATATTTTTGACATGGAGGGAAACTACATGGCAAACATTCAGGATTTATCTGGCGTGATCCTGCCCTCTGGTTATTACAACACATATCAGTTCTCTTCGCAAGGTGTAAACATACCACCCGGCACATACTACGTTGCCTTCTTTTCATCCACTGACGGCCAATACTGGAACCTTGTTTATAATAACAACCACCCTAACCCGGTGCTCGTAACTTTTGTAAGCGCCCCGCTTAATCCTGACCAGTACGAAGCTAACAATTCAGCCACCTCGGCTTATAACTTTACGGTAAGTTTCTCTGGTAACAGCGCTGCTGTACAAACCACCGGTGCCAATATTCATGTAGGTAATGATTACGATTATTTCAAAATAAACCTTCCGGCAGGTTATAATTACACTATTAGCGCCAGAGTGCACGATAGTTACAACAGCGGGAACGGACAAACTTATACGAACGATGTACAGTTCAGTTATCAAACCAACGGAGGTAACTGGAGCGACCCGTATGATGATATTATGCCCGGGCCATTTACGTTATACAATGGTGGGAACGTAATCTTTTGGATCAGTAATTATTTTACAGGTACCACCGGTACATACCTGCTGGATGTTAACATACAGCGTAGCCCGACAACAGCTCTGGCAGATGAAGAAAGTGAGTTATTACAAATTTACCCTGTACCGGCTAACAATATTTTAAATGTGAATCTACCTAACTCAGCTACCAACAGCAACTTACAAATAACAGACCTTCAGGGTCGTATCGTTAAAGAAATGCATATTGGCAATTCAATCGGTTCGCTGCAATGCGAGCTAGGGGATGTAATCCCCGGCGTGTATGTTATACAAATAACCTCACCTTCTTTTGTTGCTAAAAGGAAATTTATTGTTGAATAAAACACCGCTGCCCATGATACAGAAGCGATTTTTATCAGTTACGGTCTGTGCGGGTATTTTAGCGTTTATTCTGACCTCTTTAATGTGCCACACTTCTACATCCGTAAAGCAGGGAGATATTTACATCGGTGAGCAAACCATCATTTACAAAACTACGAAAGATTACAGCCATTACGTACCAGTAACCATGAACAGTGATAAAACCGAAATAGTTGCTTACCCCTCACCCTCTGATTTATACCGCAATGGTAAGCTGGCTCTACCCACACCCCTGCACGGAGGTTTTTGGTTAGACAACCGTGGCATTGGTCCTAACTCGGTTTTTTTAAACATCACTTACGAAAACTACGCGAAACTAAGCGCTGCGCCTTCGCTCCAGAGCATGATGGGAATGATTATTGACAAAAACCCCTTTACAGCCATTTACAATCTCGGCAACCGCAGCCGGTTTCGCAACGAAGTAAAAGAGATAAACAAGATTATCCGCAAAAAACAATTGGATAACTACAAAAAAATATTGTAACGGTGGAGTTAAAGCGGTTTAACGTAAGGGTCTATGGTTTGCTGATAAACGATAACAACGAGATACTGGTAGCTGATGAAGCGTTTAAATCGGGTATGAAAGCCACCAAATTTCCGGGGGGTGGTTTGCACTTGGGCGAGGGACCTGTGGAAGGGCTAATCAGAGAGTTTAAGGAAGAATGTGGCATCAACATCCATGTTGTACGCCATTTTTATACTACTGATTTTTTAGTACGCTCTGCTTTTGAGCATAACAGCGACAGCCAAATCATCAGTATTTATTACCTGGTAAACTCTGAGGAGTGGAGAAACATACCCGTATCCACCACAAAGTTTGATTTTGAATACATACCCGGGGTTGAAGCCGAGTCGTTTCGCTGGGTGAAACTTTCTGAATTGAAGAATGAGGAAACCATCACGTTACCAACCGATGTGGCAGTGGTTAAGTTGCTCACCGCTTCACAACCGGCTTTGTAATATTTTTCCGTTATTCGGGCGGTGAACAAGGTTTTTCGGAACATCTGGAATGGTGCCGCTCTGTTTTGGTGTTTTTGCCTGTTGTTTCTGGCAGCAGGGGCAGTAATGCTGGTCAACTTGCGGCAGGGCGATGAAGTTCTTTTCCTGAACGCAAGGCATACACCCTTGCTCGATAGCTTCTTCAAAATCATTACCAAAACGGTTGAGTTTCCCTGGATAATTATATGGATGATAGCAGCCGCTGCCGTGCGTTTCAGGTATTTTGTATTTTGCCTGATTTCAGTAACGCTGGCAGGCGCTGTGGTACAAGTGATGAAACATTTGTTGTTTTACGATAAGCTGAGGCCGGCAGCTTATTTTGCCGGGCAATATGCCCTGCATTTTGTAGAGGGTGTAGAGCCGTTGTACCTGCATAGTTTCCCTTCGGGACATACAGCTTCGGCATTTGCTTTGTTTTTGTCGTTGGCGCTTTGCATTCGCCACCATGCTGCGAGCGCCGGGCTTTTTTTAGCGGCCGCCCTTGTGGGTTTTTCCCGTATGTACCTGCTTCAGCACTTTTTGCGCGATGTTTACGCGGGCGCTATAGTGGGGTTAATATCTGCCACACTGTCTTACGTGATAATTACCCGTTATACTAATATTGACGAAGCGCCGGAATGAAAAAAGGCAGAGTACTACTCTGCCTTTTCAGATTTTCGTTGATGCATTTGTAGCATCAGTGTTCATCTTCATTAAAGAAGAAGTCGTCTTTGGTCGGATAGTCCGGCCAAATGTCTTCAATACCCTCGTACACTTCACCGTCATCGTCCAGTTCCTGAAGGTTTTCAATCACCTCTACCGGAGCGCCTGAGCGGATGGCATAGTCAATTAACTCGTCTTTGTTGGAAGGCCACGGGGCGTCTTCCAGGTAAGATGCCAGTTCAAGTGTCCAGAACATACGCTTCTTTTTTTACGGGGCGCAAAAGTAATTTTTTCTTTTATGCGCCAAATACCCACTTTTCACTATCAAATAGCGTGCAAATTTTTTACACCGGTGTGTAATGATTGTAACTGCTTTGCTAAATTGATAACGTGGCAGAGCACCCCTATGTTTCATTTTACAGTGTCAATTCTCATAGTATTTTAATTTTCACGGAGGAACATTCAATACTTAACACGATAGTAGCTTGCTGAGTTCACAGATACTAATTGCTTTGGTAAGAACCATTTGTAACTATCACAAAGGCAAAATGTCAACTTCTGCCGGTAATGGAGTGTCAGATTTAATGTAGGAAGCAGTATGGCTGTACACCCAGTTGGTGCATGTGGCGAAATGGTTGGGTGAGGGATGCGAAGGGCACCCGCCCGTGGCGGGTGGCACTGCCTTGCGGCACGAAGGGACGCAAGGATTGCCGGAGCGAAGCGCAGCCCGCAGCAGCCCGACCCTGCGGCGGTGTGTGAGGAACGAACGCACCGCCGCAGGGGCACCCCCGAATAATTTCTTAAATTCGTTACATCGGTGATTACAGCGGTTCGGTCATCGCTGCAGTATTACATGCTGAACTGCGCGGTTAAATATTTAAAAAATAAAATATAAAAATAATTCGTAATTTGAGTGGTGCATCATTCCGTCATAAACGGATAATCGGGCTGGCGATAGATATCTTCGTACAGAGCGGAGTTTTCGGGATAGGGCGACTCCTCGGCAAAGCGCACACATTCATCTATCTCGGCATCTATTTTACGGTGTATTTCATCTATCCACTCTTGCGTGGCGTATTTCTTTTTTAGGATGGTTTGCAGGGTGGTTTCGATGGGGTCTTGCTGTTTGTATGCCTCTACTTCTTCTTTGGTGCGGTACTTTTGCGGGTCGCTCATGCTGTGGCCTTTATAGCGGTAGGTGCGCATTTCTAAAAAAGTAGGACCATCGCCCCGGCGAGCACGGGCAGCGGCGCGCTCCACGGCATCGTGTACGGTTTCGCACTTCATGCCGTCCACGCTTTCAGAGGGCATTTCGTATGCTTCGCCCAAAGTGGCAATACGGGTTACGTTTGAACTTCGCTCAACCGAAGTGCCCATGGCGTAGCCGTTGTTTTCGCACACAAAGATTACGGGCAGTTGCCACATCATGGCCATGTTGAAGGTCTCGTGCAGTATTCCCTGGCGGGCGGCTCCATCGCCAAAGAAACAAATCGTTACATGGTCGGTTTTGCGGTATTTATCGGCAAAAGCGATGCCTGCCCCCAGCGCTATTTGTGCGCCCACAATGCCGTGACCGCCGTAAAAATGATGTTCACGGCTGAAAAAGTGCATAGACCCGCCCTTGCCTTTGGAGCAGCCGGTAACTTTGCCAAAAAGCTCTGCCATTGCCGCATTACACGATATACCCTTGGCAATCGCCAGGCCGTGGTCGCGGTAGGCGGTTATCATGCGGTCATCAGGGCGCAGTGCGCTCATAGTGCCGGCGGCTACTGCCTCCTGCCCTATGTATAAATGACAAAAGCCGCGTATCTTTTGCTGACCGTACAGCATGCCTGCCCGCTCTTCAAATCTGCGCAGGCGCACCATCAGTTCGTACCAATACAAATAGGTGTCTTTGGTTACTTTTGCCATGATATTAAAGGTAACTTGAGGCCGCCAAAATAGTGTTTCTGCATCAACTCCATCTGCTGCATTTCAAAAATCACCAACAGCGCTCCTTTTCCTTTTGCCACGGGGTGAATTGCCTTACCGGCAAAAACGGCGCCGGCAAAACTAACATCCTTGACGCCATCTACTATTTGTGCCTCACCAAAAGCTACTTTCACAACAACGATGCGCGGAACGCAATGTTTGGCAGCGATTTTTTTCGCCTCGATGGTCATTTTACTGTAACAGGCGTTGAGCACCGCGTAACCGTAAAATTCGCTGCAGGTAAGAAAAAGGAGTTGTTTGTAAACGATGCGCCCGTACAAAAACTCACCGACTTCGTAGGGCGTTTTCCGGTAGTAATGGTAACCCCCGATGATAACCATCTCGTAACCGGCTACAGCGAGGAACGCAGAAAATTGCTCGATGCTACCCTGTCGCAGGTAAGCGGTCAGTATTTACAGCAACTGATGATGTACAACCGGTACCTTGCGCAGCGCAACGCCGCGCTCAGGCAATACGGAGTAACACAATCAACAGACCACACGCTCCTGCAAACCTACGATGCGCAACTCAGTATACTAGGTACGGCTATTTATGAAGCGCGCCGCGAAGCCGTAAAAAAACTTCAGGAGTGGTTCAATGAAATTTACCCGGAGCTATCGCTCAGCCGCGAGCAGGTGAGTTTTTCATACATCAGTCAGCTGAGTCAAAAACCCCTCCACCACCTGCTTGCCGAAAATATGGCAAAAGACATCGCCCTGCAGCGAACCGAGTGTGGCATACACCGCGATGACTTAGAATTTTACATCGGCAACCATCCGCTGCGGCGCTTTGGTTCACAGGGGCAGCAGAAAAGTTTCACCACAGCGCTCAAACTCGCCCAACACCGTTTCATCAGCCAAGCCAAGGGTCACCCTCCTCTCCTGCTCATTGACGACATATCCGATAAACTCGACAGCGACCGCAGCGCTCGCCTGCTGCAGCTAATCGCCTCGGGGCAATTTGGGCAAGTTTTCATTACCGATACCGACCGCACCGCCCTGGCGCCACTCCCGGGCAGCAAGGTTGAGTATTTCACCATCGGCACAACCGACTGAGCATTTCGCTCTTGTATGCAAAAAGTTTTTTCGGTTAGGGGGTGCCCCCGCTGCTCGCTTCGCACGGCTACGCTTCGCAGCGGGGTCGGGCTGGCCCGCTCCAAGTCCTCGCCGCGCCCCCCCCCCCCGCGCGGGCGCCGCGGCGGGCGGTGCGCGCGCATCCCTCACACGGCCGGCGCGCGCACCAC
>JANWXI010000030.1 GCA_025057415.1 Chitinophagales bacterium | reverse complement strand
CGCCGCAGGCGGCTCGCAGGGCAGTTGCCCTGAAGTTTGGTCAGATGAGGTTCGCGGAGCGCGCCCCGTGACATCCACATATCAATCAAATTAGATATAGTACAAGTCATTGCCGTATCAACTCACCTGTACCTCATTGCGCAAAACAAGGGTTGCCGGAGCGCTGGTTTGGGTGAGGGATGCGCAGGGCGGGAGCGCAGCGAAGCGGCCCCGCCCGCACCAATGAAAAAACAAACCAATTGCGGGCGGGGCGGGAGCGGCAGCGCACCCCGTAGCCAGCCCGACCCCGCTGCCTTGCATAGCCTGGCAGCGGGGGCACCCCATAATAATAATCAAAGTAATTAATTGCCCCGCAGAGAATTGAGTTGTTGAGGTAAATTACAATTGATACTACACACCACATGTCAGAGTTAACGCGGCGGTGTTCGATGTTTTTACGAAGTTTTTATTTGTTTGATTCAATTTAAATATTCTGGTTATGTTTGTATCACCTCTGGGGAATATTTGAAATAATTCACTTTTCATAGCCGTGCGTTTTTCACTCATATTTTTGACGGTAATGTTGTGTGGGGTGTGTGTATGCACTGTAAGGTCGCAAACCGAACCTCAATTTACGCAGTACATGTACAACATATATTTGGTCAATCCGGCTTATGCGGGGAGTAATGAAGCAGCGGAGTTTTATTTACTCCACCGCAGCCAGTACGTAGGGCTTACCGGCCGGGCTATTGCCACACAGGCGTTTCATTTTAATGTACCGGTATTTGCCATTTCATCGGGGGTAGGGCTTACGGTTATGAACGACCTGATAGGGCAGCAGCGCGCAACATATTTTAACTTGCTTTACACCTACCGGAAAAAATTTTCGTGGGGTAATGTGGCTGCAGGTATTCAGGGAGGGCTGATACAAACTTCACTGGACGGTTCGCAACTGCGTGCTCCCGACGGGAACTATCAGAACGGAGTGAACCACAACGACAATTTTCTGCCGGTATTGCTCCAACAGGGCTTGGGTCCCGATATGGGAGCAGGGGTATATATCAACAGCAAAACATTTTTTGCCGGCGCTGCCGTTCATCATATTTTTTATGCGCAGGCAGCCGTGAACACCCCGGCGGGCAGCGTAAAGCTGCGATTTAACCGCACGGCATTTTTTACAGGCGGATACCATATAAATATACACAGGAATTTAACCCTAAGCCCCACTGCGCTTGTAAAAACCAATTTTGCCCAGGTACAGACAGACGTAAATGTTAATTTTATTGTTGTCCGTACTATTACGGGTGGAATTTCGTTTAGAGGATATAACCGAAAATCTGTGGATGCACTAGCAATAAATTTGGGTGTACTTTACAAGGGCTTTCGTGCGGTTTACTCTTACGATGTGAACCTCTCTTACTTACGGAGCTTCCATACCGGCTCTCATGAGGTGAGTTTGTGTTACGCACACCCGATGAAGCGCAAAGAAAAACGCGGGTATTTTTTTCATCACCCGCGTTTTAACCTTTAATTCTTGTAACCTATGAGAACAATACACGTATTAACAAGGCAGGGGAAACTTTTTTGATTTTTTTTTTGAAAATCAAAAAAGTGAATATATTTACGCCTTGCTAAAACTAAAAGGGGAAAACTATCAAACCAAAAAACATGAAAAACTATCAGGGCTTCTTTAGCAAAGCTTCAATTTTACTGTTAGTGTTTCTTGCCGGTTGCAAAGGCGGCTACAATGGTCAGTTGCTCGGAGAACTTAATCGCCCACGTTGGAATCCGATTACACCTTATGGTATGGTTTTTATACCATCCGGTGTGTTACACATTGGACCCAGTGACCAGGATGTGAACTACTCTTATCAGGCGCGTGCCAAGCAGGTATCTATTGTCGGTTTCTATATGGACGATACCGAAATTACCAACAACGAATACCGTCAGTTTATCAACTATGTACGCGACTCAGTAGCACACAAAATATTAGGTCACGTAGAGAGTACAGACGATGGCGAGGTAATTGACTGGAAAAAAGACATCGACTGGGGTAACAAAGGCAAAGGAGGCGAAGGAGAAAGCTCATTGGAAGAAATTTACCTTCCCAAAGAAGAGCGCGTGTGGGGGCAAAAAGAATTAGACCTTCGCAAATTGAAATATGACTATGAGTGGTTTGATTACAAGGCCGCTTCTCTCACCAAAAACCGCGGTAAATCTCGCACAAGCTTTATACGTAAAGAATCATGTTATGTTTATCCTGACACTTTGGTTTGGGTACGCGACTTTACATACTCTTACAACGAACCGATGACCCGTAATTATTTTCACCACCCCGCCTTTGACGATTATCCGGTGGTGGGAGTAACTTGGCACCAAGCCACAGCATTTTGTTACTGGCGTACCCGCCTTTGGATGGATTATCGCACTCCGCGGGGCGAGCCCCTGATGGATATATTCCGTCTTCCGACCGAGCACGAATGGGAATACGCTGCCCGTGGCGGCAAAAAACTGGCTCCTTATCCATGGGGAGGGCCTTATGTACGCAATACTAAGGGCTGTATTCTGGCAAACTTCAAACCCGGCCGCGGCAACTATCCTGAAGATGGTGGGTTCTACACCGTGCGTGCCGATGCCTACTGGCCTAACGACTATGGTCTTTACTGCATGGCCGGTAACGTTGCCGAGTGGACTTCATCTGCCTTTTACGAAAATTCATATTCATTCATACACGATTTGAACCCCGACATCCGCTACGATGCCGAGAAAAACGAACCGGAAGCCATGAAACGCAAAGTTATCCGCGGCGGTTCATGGAAAGATATCGGTTACTATATAGAAACAGGTACCCGCCACTGGGAATATGCCGACTCGGCTAAGTCATACATCGGGTTCCGTTGTATTACCACCTTCCTCGGACGCGACATCACCGATAACTAATTATGCACTGAAACATAGGAGGGAACCGAAAAGCAAGTTTTTTCAACAAAAACTCAAATATTCTATTGTTTAACCCTTAAAAACAAAACAAAAACCACAAACCATGGCATCATCATTCAGCAAACACCCGTTGGCATCTCAGCGCGCCAGAACAATTTTGAACTATGCTTATTCACTCGGTGCGGCAGTTGTTATTGCCGGTGCTCTTTTTAAAATTATGCACTGGAAAGGCGCTGATATCATGCTTATTTTAGGTATGGGAACAGAGGTAATAATCTTTATTATTTCTGCCTTTGAACCGCAACAGGCCTTGCATGCCGATTATGAATGGGAGCGGGTATATCCGGAACTTGCCGAAGATTTTCCTGCAGCAAAAAACCAAAAACCGCTCACACAGCAATTAGATAAAATGCTTAGTGAAGCAAAAGTTGGTCCCGAATTGATCAATAGTTTAGGTAAAGGGTTTACTTCTTTAAGCGAGAGTTTAACAAAACTAAATGATCTCACGGAAGCTACTGTAGCAGCCAATGACTTCTCTAAGAATGCTAAAAACGCGGCTAGTCAAATCAGCTCATTTGCTCAGGCAGCTGCCTCTGCAACTGCCGCTGTTAATCAAATAGGCAGCGGAGCTGAATACACCAAAACTTACCACGAGCAAGTGCAAGCAATGGTAAAAAACCTTTCGCAGCTCAACGCCATCTACGAGTTGGAATTGCAGGACTCTAACAACCACCTGAAGGCCATGAATAAATTCTTTGGTAACCTGAATGCAGCTGCTCAGGCACTTTCTGACACTGCCAACGATGCCATCAAGTACAAAGATAACTTGATAGCACTCAACAAAAATCTTACCTCACTGAATCAGGTGTATGGTAATATGCTTTCAGCTATGAAAGCCGTGTAATAGTAACAAAGATTTAATAACCTTTAAAAATCGCAATGTAAAGCTATGGCAGGTGGCAAACTAACACCGAGGCAGAAGATGATTAACATGATGTATCTCGTGTTAACTGCGCTATTGGCTTTGAATGTTTCTAATGAGGTATTGAACGCCTTTCAGATGGTTAACGAAGGTCTTCAATCCTCTAACAGCTCTCTGAATTCCAAAAATGACGGAATTTACAAGAACTTTGAAAAACAGATGGATCAGGACAGGGGGAAGGCAGAGAAGTTTTACAACATGGCTCAAGAAGCTAAGAAGATTTCTAACGAATTGTACAAACTGCTGCAGACATACAAGGACACTATGATTGCGGAGGCGGGGGGCATTGATCCTGAAACTGGAGATATTGTAGGTAGAGACAATATTGATATCGCCACTCGTTTGTTTGTGGAGGAGCGCAGTAAAACCAAAGAAGGCAAACAAAAAGGTAAAGACCTTCAGGAAAAAATTATGCAAACCCGCAATAAGCTACTTTCGTTCATAGATGAGAAAGACAGGGCTAACTTTAAACTACCCTTGATTGCAGAGGAGCCTAAAGCAAAAGGCGGAGAAAAAAAGAGTTGGGAGTTCGCTACTTTTAACCACGTTCCCGTAACTGCCGCCGTTACTATTCTCAGTAAGTTTCAAAACGATGTAATCAGTTCAGAAGGTGCCGTGATTGAGTATCTTATTAAGAAAATTGGTGAAACCGATTTTAAATTTGATGCTCTTACTGCAAAAGTAATTGCACCCTCCAGTTACATCATGCAAGGGCAACCCTACAAAGCCGACATATTCCTGGCAGCATTTAACTCAACCCAACAGCCGGAGGTGTTTATTGGCGGATTGAGCGGGTTTAAACGTTTGCCCGATGGCTCGTATGACAAAATGGACTCTCCTAACCCACTACCTCCCGGTTATTCTGAAGGCAGTAAATTAAAAGCAGAAGGAGGAATGGCGAAGTATGAAGTGGTGGGTTCTGGTATTGGAGAGAAGAGATATTCCGGGATTATTCGTGTGAAAAACCCGGCAGGTGGATATACTTTTTATCCATTTGAAGCGAGCTACCAGGTGGCAGCCCGGGCCGTGGTGGTATCTCCTACCAAAATGAACGTACTTTATATTGGTGTTGATAATCCGATGAAGATTTCTGTACCGGGAGTTGGGCAAAATGACGTAAGTGCAACATTAGAAGGACCAGGTACGCTTACAAAAAATTCAGACGGAACCTATACTGCACGCGTTACAGCTGTCGGTAAATGTAAAATCAACGTTTCAGCTAAGATTGATGGTAAAATGCAAGCCATGGGGTCTGAGGAATTTCGCATCAAGCGGATACCTGACCCCGTACCTGTGACAAGCGGTAAACTGCGCGGTGGTAACGTACAACCCGGTACCATGCAGGCGCAGTCGG
Source organism: Chitinophagales bacterium (assembly GCA_025057415.1). GTDB lineage: Bacteria > Bacteroidota > Bacteroidia > Chitinophagales > LD1 > Bog-950. The sequence continues at coordinate 25,761 of JANWXI010000030.1, read as the reverse complement.
GTATTATCGCCTTACTTGAAAACTTTGATTTTGAAGCCTCCTTCAAAGTTATCAGTTTTCAGATGGTATTTTCATCCAAGGGCGAAATTTTTAAAGCTGAGGCACAAGGCCCCGGTTTTACTCCCCAGATGAAAGATTTCATAAAGCGTGCACGTCCTAAAGACATAATCTTTATTGATGAGATAAAAGTGGTGGGACCTGACAACCAGGTTCGTAAACTTGGTCAGATTGCATTTACCATTATATAAAATCAACCAGCTATGACACGCATCGGAAAAATTTTTCTCGCGGCATTATTGTTTTCCGTCATTGGTTTGCAGGCGCAAGAGCCCTTGGACGGAGCATGGGTAAAAACCACCACCAAAGAAAAGGAGGTAATCCCGTATGATTACATCCGCGAGGCAGATGTCTTTTGGGCTAAGCGCATTTGGAGAATAATTGACGTGCGTGAGAAAATGAACCTTCCTTTCAAATACCCGCAGGAGCCGCTTATTCAAATCATACACACAGCCGCTAAAAACGGTGAAATTACTGTTTATGATCCGGCGGTTATTGATGCCGACCAGTTTAAAAAAGTAATGTCGGTTGAAGACGTGACCAAACTCGGTACACGTATTGACACCGTAATGCAAATTAACCCGCTTACGATGGAAGAAGAACAGGTAGTTCAGAAAAACGAGTTGACGTGGGATAAAATCGTGAAATACCGTGTTAAAGAGGATTGGTTTTTTGATGAGGAAACCTCAACGATGATGTGTCGCATTATCGGTATCGCCCCGATAATGGAGGACTATGACGCCACCGGAAACTATCGTGGCGATATGACTATGTATTGGGTGTATTATCCTGATCTGCGCCCTATCATCGCCAAGCATGAGGTTTTCAATCCAAAAAACGATGCGGTACGCCTTAGCTGGGAAGACCTCTTTGAAGCCCGCTTGTTCCAAAGCTACATCTACAAAGAAAGCAACGTGTATGATCGCAACATTCAGGAGTACGCCACAGGCATTGATGCGCTACTGGAAAGCGATCGCATCAAATACGAGAATTTCGTATTTGAACACGATTTGTGGAATTACTAATGAAAACACTCAATAGCTTTTACAACAACCACCTTGAATGCAGGGTGGTTTTTTATTTTTCAAATAACAGCAGTTGCCAGCGCCACAAAACTCACGCGCACCCCTTCGGTTTGCTGTAGTGCCAGGATGCACGATTCGGCAGTAGCCCCGGTGGTCACAACATCATCAACCAGAAGTACGTGTTTGTTTTTTAAGGGCAAAGGGTCGCGCACAGCAAAAATACCTGAAACATTTTCCCATCGCTCAAATTTGCGCTTTTTGGTTTGGGAAATATTTTCAAGAGGTCTTACCAGTACATCTGTACGAAAAGGAACACGCAGCGCTTCAGACAGCCCCTGTGCTATATAATCACACTGATTATAGCCGCGTTGTTTCAGCCGGTGGGCGTGTAGCGGCACAGGAACGATTAGGTCGGGTAGATCGCTGATAGATGCATGGATGTAACGACCCAGCATTTTTCCAAGCGATAGTGCAATGTCAGTTCTGCGTTTGTATTTTATGTGATGTATCAGCCCCTGCACGATAGATTGTTTTTTGAAATGCAACAAAGAACAAGCCATTTGCAACTGCACTCTGCCCGCAAATCGCATCATCAGGCGATTATCCGGGTTCTGCCAGTAGTACGTATAGGGTAATTCGGTTTCGCATCCGATACATATAAAATCTTCGCTGCCGCGCAGTGCAGTACCGCATCCTGCACAGATGCGAGGGTAAACAGCATTGAACAAGGACTTGCTATATTTCCATAACGGTTTAAACATACAACTCACGGGTTTGCTACAATTACTACATCTTCATCAGCAAGCGTAGTAGTATCACCCTTAAAACGAAGCAATAATCTGGCTACGGTTACTACGTCTTTCTGGCAATACGATACGATACGATTCAGGTTTTTTTCCTGCCAATAAACGCGGCATACATCCTTCCCTTCAATCTCATCTTTAGGGGTAGGAATATTCATAATGGCAGCGAGTAGTTTCAGTGAGGTGTAATGTTTGTAGTCGCCAAATTTCCAAAGCTGAAGAGTGTCCACATCGGGATTATCCCAGGGGCGCTGACCGGATTTGTCAAGCATTTGCGGCAAAGGAAGCATATTGATTATTAAGCGACGGCAAATGAAAGGGACATCAAACTCGCGGATATTATGCCCACAGAAACGGTACGCACCCGGTACATTAAACTTTTGAAAAAGTAAATCGGTAAAGCTTTTCAGTAGAGTATATTCGTCATCGCCATAGAACGATTTGATGCGTAGTGTTCGGTGCCCGTTTGCATCGTAATGAAAATAGCCGATGCTGATGCAAATAATCTTGGCAAATTCAGCGTAAACTCCGGCTCTGCGGAGGTATCCGCTCTGTGGAGTTTCATCCGTGTCTTTTTGTAAGTAGCTGTGTTTTACTGCCCACAACTCGTGCAAGGTCTCGGGCATGGCTTCAAATGACGGGAATGCCGGAACAGTTTCAATATCAAGAAATAACAACTCGTTAAGCCGGATGTAATCTAACATGGCTCTACGAAATACTGAAAAAAATATGAGCCGGTCAAAAAGAGTATTATCAGGGGCGAAATACTGCACCGCCTACCGAGTCGCGCGCGGCACCGGTCACGCTGCGCAATACATTCACTTCATTTCGCATTCGGAGCACAGCCATAAAGGCAATGGCCAGCGCTTCTTTATACTTCACCAATTCCGGATCGGGTACAACAACCTCAACGCCCGTATGATGCTTGATGCGGTGTATCAGATGCCGGTTAAAGGCACCCCCGCCGGTAGCGAGTATCTTTGATTGGCCACGGAACCGTGCGGAGCTTTCATGCTGCTGAATTAAAGCTAAGTGATTGTTTATCTGACTGGCAATATGCTCGGTAAATGTGCTGATTTTGTCTTCTGTAGAAATCTGAAACTCCTCTATCAGCGGCAAGATAGTTTCCCGTGTAAAGCTATTATCCAGCGACTTTGGGAAGAGTCGTGAGTAATAATCTAAACTATTCAGTTTCCGGAGTAAGTCATCACACACTTTGCCCTCGGCAGCAATTTTGCCATCTTCATCGTATTCTTTACCAAGCCGATTTGCAAGCAAATTCAGTACCTGGTTGGCGGGGCATATATCAAATGCAATGATGTTATCATCGGTTTTACTGCTGATGTTGGCGATTCCACCGATGTTTAAACAATATTTATACTCCGCAAAAAGCAGTTTGTCTGCAATAGGTACAATGGGAGTGCCTTGGCCCCCGTCTGCAATGTCGGCACTGCGAAAGTCGCACACCACCGGTAAATTAACCGTGGCAGCCAGAGCAGCGCCATCGCCTATTTGTGTGGTAAATTTTTTTTCGGGGAAGTGAAAAATCGTGTGACCGTGCGAGCCGATGAAATCAACTTTGCCGCGCAATCCGTTGCGCTCCATAAAACGGTTCACCTGTTGGCCGAAATATGCCCCCAGTGCGGCATGTGCCTCCCAAAGTTTTTTTGCCGTAGCGATGGGCAACGAACGCAATTCCTGCACCCACTCATCCGGGTAAGGGACTACATCCGTATGGTTTATCCGGAATGTCCAGCGATTATTTTCTTTTGTAAATGTGCAACAGGCAATGTCTAAGCCGTCTAACGAGCTGCCGCTCATCAGGCCTATTACGGTGTATTGGTCCATGTGGGCTTGGTTGTAATCTTAATAAAATACAGCACAAACATATTTAACTTGAGGTATTTCATATAACCGTTAATTACGTTCATGCTTCATACAAGTTTTTCAATACGCTCTAAACTATCAAACTACTGCATAAATAAAAATTTACTTCATTGTGCAATTGCCTTTGATTAAAGCGGTTATCCGCTGTTGTTGAATTTAAAACGGGTAAGTGCTTAAATGAATTTCACTTACTAAACCTTTTGAAGTTTGTGCTGTCATTAACGTGAACATCACAAGTATTGCGAAGTGATATTTGATATACAGGTTTATGTAAAAAAAAAGTGGGGGCAATTGCCCCCACACGCTATCAAACACCATTTAACTGCATCAATGTAATATTCCGGTTGACGACTCGTAGCCGTGGTGCGCGGGGGTGAGCAATGTAGTGGTTTCGTCAGGGTTAATACCCATTTCGCGCAGTTTATTTTTGTACTGTGCTATGGCTTCGTTCTCTTTTTTCCAGTCAGGCTTGTAGTGTACTACGAGGTTAAGCCAGGCCGAGCGGGCGAGGCGCGCGTTGTACGTAAATCCTATAAGCGCTGTGATGCCTACGGCAGTAAAAACCTGCGGTAATTCCCATTTAAGCACAAGCAGTGTAACAAGCATGACAATCAACAGCGCGCCCGAACTGAAAGTATAAGCCACATACATAGACCCGTACCAAAAACCCGGCTCCTGTTCGTATTTTAGTCCGCACACGGGGCAGTTTTCGTACATATCATAGAGTTTTAATTTGTAAAGAGGGCTTCGCCATAGCGGCCCCTCGTGGCAACGAGGGCATTTCATGGCCACGATACTGTAAAGTTTATTACCTTTTCTAATCATATATAGATATTTTAATATTCAAAATGTTTTAATTTTAATATTGATGATGTTTGCCGTTGTACAGGTTATAAATGTTGCTCAATAATGTGGCGGAGGTGTTCGGCAGACATCACACCACTTTGGCGCCATTTTATTTCTCCGTCTTTAAACAATATGAGCGTAGGAACTCCCCTAATGTTATAAGCGCTTGCTGCCTGTGGGTTAGCATCTACATCTATTTTGATGATATGTGCGCGGTCACCCACCATAGATTTTAGCTCATCTAAAACGGGTTTCATCATTTTACAGGGTCCGCACCATTCCGCACTAAAGTCGGCTAGTACCGGCTTACTGCCGTTTATCAGTTGCTGAAAAGTCAGGCGTTGAGGATTCATAATGCTAAGAATATTTTTTTTCGATTACCTCTTCATACGATATCTCCTTTTCGGTGCTGTTGTGTGTAAGATGCCCGGGTTTGCTCACTGGATTATAACAAGCGCCGGCAGCGCAGCCGAGGTTTAATAAGCCCATTGATGCAAAGTAAGCGCCCAGCGCTGCGGCAACCCACTGACCCTCTGCGACCCCCATGTATATAACGGCTGCTCCGAACACAACATACACAGCCCGAATGAACGTCCAACCTCTGGTAATGCGATGTAATAAACCCGTTATCATGCTTTACACTTTTTTTACAGGTATCAATTTGTATTTAGAGTCATGCGCTACAGCATCCAGCAAACGTTCATCAGGTATATCGGGTTGGCAAACAATCATCACTTCATTAAATGCCGTATTGATACGAGCGGCATGCACCCCGGGGATTTTCAGAAAGTTGTGCGTAATTTCCCGTTTACAGCCCTCACAGGTAATGCCGTGTATGGTAAACATTCGGACAGCGCCGGGCGGTAAATCTTTTTTAACCAACTCTATAAAAATCTCGGTACCCCGGCGGGGAAGCGCTGAGTTATGGCAAGTGTCAAAAACTTTGCGGTGGAAAAACGGCTCAAACAATTCCGCGTAGTCATCGCGGTGCCCGCCAAAAGGAGGACCGGGAGCATCAAAGGTTCTATCGAATAATACACCTGCCAGGGTTCCGCCCGGCTTCAACAGCGAGTAAGTATGCACTGCATACCGCTCGCGCAGCGCAGGGGGTATGGCACAGAAGAAAGTTTGTTCCAAAATCAGGTCATATACTCCGGTGTGTTCAAAGAAATCGGCATGCACAATTTTTACCGGCATATGGCCTAAACGGCTTTGCAAACGAGCTACTGCTTCAGATGATATATCCAGCACGGTTATGTTGCGAAAACCTGCCTGCACCAAATATTCGGCTTCGTAGGCATTGCCGCAACCGGGTATCAGTATGTTGACTTGTTTGTTTGAAAGTGTGTCAATATATGCGCGCAGCGGGGGTGAAACCTCTCCCAAATCCCAGCCGGTTTCATTAAGCCGGTAACGGGTGTCCCAGAATGCTTCATCCAGGGGCTGGTCGCAAGTAGTCACACAACATTCCGGTTTAGGTCTGTTATCTCTCATGGCTTTGACCTTGGTTGGGAGCGTTAGAATGGTTTGGAGTAGGTGCAGTATGCAATAGACCAACTAATGCACCATATAATGTACTGTAGATAGGGCTGGAGTTCAAGGCGCAAGTGCCACCGGCACACCCCACATATATATGATAAGAGTAACCGGTGGCTGCGCCTGCTAATACCCCTATCAGCAACTTTATGTAACCATTAATTTTCATAATTGTTCAGATGATGCTAAAATACGCTGTTACTTAAACATTGCCGGTCACTAATGTTACACTCCAGATTTACTGAGCATTTTTGCGGGTATTAATCCGCAGGGGAAGGTACAGCGGACAAAACCCTATGGCGCTGGTAAGCACAAATACGCCGGCGAGTACTAACAGTATCAAACCTACTGTGCCCTGTATAGTGCCGTTGTAGTAGAGAAAACCGATTATCAGCGCAACCAAAACGCGGATTGCGCGGTCAATCGTGCCCATGTTTGGTTTCATAGATCGTTGATTTTATTCAAACAAAGATATGAACTAACTGATGCTATATTGGTAACATTAGTTACATACTGTTTTTCAGAAAAAAATCAGTGCAGAGCGCAGATGTTTTAGCCGCGGGCAAGTATTAAAAAATGGTTTTGGAAATGGTTGCCTCTGTTGCATTATCGTAAATGGCATTTGTTAACAATACTATCTATACCGGTTACATGTAGCAAACGGCAGTTTTTTGTAAATTATTGATAACCACACTTACTCCGCTTGGTGAGAATTATTAAAAAGTTTATTTTGTTTGCCGTAAGTATCTCAAAGAGTGGCCAAGCAAACCAACAAGCCGGCTCAGCAAAAGGTAAAACATACTGCTACCTCGCAATCATCGCCTGCTGCGTTTACGTACATTTTCCGAAATGTGGTCATCGTAGTGGCTTTTGGTTTGTTGTTGCTCATCATTGATGGTTACAACCGCAAACAACGCGAGCTCCCAGAGTTGACAAAAGAATTCTACGCCCTGCGCGAGAGCGGCAGTAACCAACAGCGCCTTATGGAATTGTACAATCGCATCGTAGAAATTCAAACAGATACTTCATTCCTCACGCGGGTGCTGCGCGGGTATAATTTTGCCGTACACGATGTTGCCATCGGTGGCAAAGAGTCCGTCAGACGTGCCAAAGAAGAAATCCGCCGGTTGGGGTTAGACAGTACCGCCAAATCTCTTTACGATGCCAAGATGAACATGCGGGTAGGGCTGTATCCGTTTTTTCAATATGTGGTACAAAATACGCCTGAGGATGCAGTTATATTTATTCCAAAAGGCGACAGCGCGCTGAGCAATAACCCCAAATACAACTTTATTTACGAATTGGAGTGGACGGAGTTTTTCATATACCCGCGTTTGTGTCTTAACATAGGTGATGAAGACAAACAGCCCGAACTTGCCAGGCGCGCCACGCACGTAATGATAGTAGATGGTCGCGGCTACGAAAAACTCAAATATCACATACCGCCTGAGCAGCGGCCTCGCGATGCCATATTGCCCATTCACCAACCACCGGCAGGAATAAACAACCCTTAGTATGCTGATTGTAGGTTTACTACTTTGCTATTTACTCGGAGCATCGCTGATGTTGCTCATCAGCCGCAGATACTCTTTGCCGGAGTTGCTCGGCTATGCCTACCTCACGGGTATCGCCACAGAAAGTGTCATTATGCTTTTGTTTGACGTGGCGGGAATTAAAATAACCTCCGGCACTATGATAGTGGCAAATGTTGTATTAATTACAGCGGCACTTGCCGTTAACCATAAAGGCATACGCGAAGGTATATCGCAGTTGAAACTGCCCCCCCTGCGTTTACACAACGTGAACCTCGTAGCGTGGTTTTTTGTGTTATTAATGGCATGGTTGTATCATGCCGTAAGTGTGAAAGGTCTTTTTTGGCCCGCTACCGACCATGACGCTATCGGCTCATTTGATAAGCTCGGGCGCATCATAGCTGCCGAAGGTAAAATCAAAATAAGTTTGTATCAGTGGAATCTGCAAGGCGCTGCGGGCGTATATCCCCCGCTGTTTAACGCGGCGCTGGCATACGCGTATGTATTCGGTGCCATGCTTTCAAAAATTATCATCACGTTGTTTTTTCTGTCGTTCTTGCTGGTATTTTACAGTTTAATGAAAGAAACCGTCAACCACACGGCGGCAGCGGTTACCACATTTGTACTCATGCTCACACCCGAAATGTTTGCCCATGCTGCCCTTGGGCTTGGCAACATGCCCACTGCCGCCTACGTATGCGCAGGAGCGCTGTCCACATTTATCTGGATTGATAAAAAGGATGAAAAATATTTTTGGATTGGCGCCCTCATGATGGCATGGGTCGTATGGATTCGCAGCGATACCGTTGTATTTACCGCTGCGGCATTACTCATCATGGCTATGGATTACTGGCGGCACAAGAATTTGAAGAAAATGCTGCTCTACGGCTTTGTAGCCGTTTTGCCCTTTGTGGTATGGTATTTATACATGAAACTAAAACTGCACACTACTACTTCGGGGCGCTTTGATTTCAGCATCGGCTATGTTGCCGAGCGGTTTGATATGGTGTGGGGTTACATCCGCGCAATGCTCTTTGCGGGTCAGTATGGCAGTATTGACGGAGGGCAACTATACGGAATCGTGTTTGTGTTGTTTTTCCTGATGCTGGCAATAAATTTTTTATGGATGTTTCAACCAAAGCTGCGCAGCACCATTCTCACCGACCGATGGCATGTGCTGGTTTTTTTCGCGGCATCCTTCATTGCTTACACGTTGTTGTTCTATTTTATTGATGAAAAAGCACAAAACAGTCCGCTTTATTCGCTGATGGAGTCATCATTCAAGCGAGGGATGTTTTGCTTTGTGCCGGTGGCCTTGTATTACAGCGCCACCAATTACACTGCCAGCAGGTTTTGGCAGGCGTTAGAGAAATTCAGAACCGGCGCCTGATTTTATTTATTATCTGACTGTTGTGCTTTAATGCGGTAAAGGCGCAAATTTCCGTAATCGGTTTGCCAGGTAACACTGCGGGCCACTTCATCGCTGCGGTATCGAACACTGCGGACGTATTTCCAGGTGCAACGTGTGTATTCCCTTGTAAGCTCCAGTAGCATATAGCCATGGTCTGTCAGGTTCACATAACGCAAGTGCGGATTGGCAAAGCGGTTTTTCAAAGCCGACTGGGCAATCTTTGCCAGAAACTTTCCTACACGCTCATCACCATTAGCAGAAGTAACACTCATAGCCACAAATTCTGCACCGATAATGCGGTTGTCAGGTTGTTTACGGTAGGTTTTGCGTTGGTGTGGGTAGCGCGCCAGGTCAAATGCCCACGAGGTGTGCACATCGCCCGTGAGCACAATCACATTTTCAATATTATTTGCATATAAAGAATCTAATATGCGTTCCCGGTCGGCAGGGTAACCGTCCCAGGCATCCAGGTTGCGCTGGTATTTTCTGCTGACGTGTCCGGCGCTGAAATCAGAAAAAACCACCTGATTGCCGATGAGTTTCCAGCGGGCGGGGCTATGCAGTAGTCCTTCTATGAGCCAGTCGGCCTGGTTGCGTCCCAGTATGGTTTGTGCGGGCGAACGCAGCGCAGGGTCGTTCGGGTCAGTGCGCTGCGCAGCTCTTGCCTCTATGCGTGTATCCAGCATCCACAGGGCGGCTAATCCGCCAAAATCGAAACGGCGTATTACCTGCGGCTCACCGCTATCGGCCATTATCGGCATCCACTCAAAATATGCTTTCCGCGCAATTTTTTTGCGCTCGTTCCAGTCGCCTTCATCCGGCTGATGATTTTCGGCTCCTGCTGCGTAAGCGTTGTTGGCAAACTCGTGGTCGTCCCACGTAGCGATAAACGGATGCAGGCGGTGAACTTCCTGCAAATCGGCATCCAAACGGTATTGCGCATAGCGCGTGCGGTAATCCTGCAGCGTAATGATTTCGCGCGGGGGCACGTGGCTTCTGATTTTCGGATGTGCAGGGTCGGGTGGGGCGCCCCGCTCGTAAATGTAGTCGCCAAGATGTATCACCGCGCCAAGCTCCGGCTCCTTGCATATCAAACGGTAAGCGTTAAAAAAGCCGGCTTCGTAATGGCTGCAACTCACCACTGCAAAACGCAAACTGTCAGCATGGAGCGGCGCTGTACGAGTGCGCCCCACAGGCGATGCCTGCCCGAGGTAGTAAAAGCGGTAAAAATACGTAGTGCCCGGCAACAGGTTTTTCACGCGCACCTTTACCGAGTAAGCATCATCACTTCCGGTGGCGAGCTCCCCTTGTTGTATAACATTTTTCATGAATGTATCGGTAGCTATCTGCCAATGCACCACTGCCTCGGTATGCTTCTCCAGATAAAGTTTTGTCCACAATACCACGCTTCCCGTGTCCGGGTCGCCCGATGCTACACCAAATACAAACGGCCCGGCGCCTTTCGGTAGCAGCGATGCGAGCGTACTGTCGTAAAACTGTGACTCTGCATACATCCCCACCCCAAGCATCAGCCATACCGATAATAAACGCTTCATCATTTGGCGTAAAAATATTTTTCGGTTTCAAAAAAAGAGTAATCAATCGCGCAACTGCAACCTGCACTACATCTTTAAATTTTTTTGGGGGTGCCCCCGCTGCCAAGCGATGCAAGGCAGCGGGGTCGGGCTTGTTACGGGGTGCGCTTCGCTCCCGTGCTCCACTGCGTTACGCACCGCTCACTCCGTTCGCGCCCTTCACATCCCTCACCCATTTGCGAGGAGTGGCTGTAGAACTTAATGTTGTATGGTTGCTCTTGTATCCTCGTATCTAATTTTGTGATTGTTTTTGTTCCGCGCCGCAGGCGCGGGCGCGACCGTAAAACATATATAAAAATTATAATACTTTCTCTCTTTTGCAAGCAGTCTGCCACGGATCGCAAAACACATAAAAAAATATTTGTACTCTTATTTTCATGAGATTGTTCTTGTGTATTGGGTGTGGGCACATGAATATGGTGTTGCAGAAATTCAGCATTCTGAGGCGGGTCGCCCACCTACGAGGGCCGGCTCTCAGAGCAACTTAAAAAAACAACCCCGCGCCGCGCCTTTGGCGCGGCTCGGGGAGGTAGATACATCCACCAACCTAAACTCACTGTACTCTCGCAAACTACCGGAGGCTGATCGCAAAATTGCACAACCAATATACCACCACAAAAAAATTCTGGGTTGCGCCCGCCTGCGGCAGGCGCAAACTAAAGCTATCCATCACATTCCTCCTTTAATCAACCCTAAACTTTTATTGAAAAATATGCACGCTACTCACCCGTATAATTCACGCTATAACAGTAGCTACAAATCACAATATTTTTGCTCGTAGTTACTACAAGTCAGCAATCTTAAACCGCTCTCTGTTCTCAGTAACAATACAGAAAATTTTACTGCGCATCAGTTTGTCTGTGCATCTTTCTTCTTCTGGCGCTGCTTTTCTTTTTTCTCCCACTCCAAATGCTCTTGCAAACTTTGCGGTACCTTGCGCCCAGCGTACTTCGGGTTTTTACTCCACTCATATACCCGCACTCCGTCAATATACTTTGATACAAAAGCATCTTTGATACCCATCTTGCGCACATCCTCTACAAACTGCTTGGCGATTTGCTCCTCCGGAAAATAACTGATAATGTACCGATTCAGACCCTCTACTTCTTCGTAACCGATAAAACGCGGCTGCTCAAAATATTTATTAATGTTGAATTTTTTGTATAGGCCGATTTGCACTTTGTACACGGTACCCTTTTCGGGTGTCTTGGTCATATCCAAGACAAATTTGCGGGTTACTTCACCGTTGGTGCTATCAGAAGCTACATACCCGCCCTTGAGGAGTTTGTTTTCCTGTTGCAATTTTTTCAACTCAGCATCGATGGCGGCAATCTTCGACTCCAGCTCGGCCTGGTGTGTTTCGCAATAGGCAATGTCGTCTTTCAATCGTTTTATTTCGGCTTGATTACTGTCTATTGTAGTGTGTAGTTGTTTCATTTTTGCCCTGTATCCTTCCAGATCTTTCATGTACTCACGCAATTCTTTCTTGAGCTGTTGCTTCTCTTCACGGGTTAGTTCGCCAGGTTGAGCATGAGGCAGATGAGCGCATAGCATTATAATAATGGTAAAGAAGTATCTGTGGTACATAAGCATTCATTTTAATATAAAACAAACGTAACACTATTCACCCATGCCGCAACAGGTAAAGGCAACATGGTGGATGCAATGTGGATAGCGGGCTCAGATGATGAGCATGGCATCGCCATAGCTGAGGAAGCGGTATTTTTCTTTTACAGCCGCTTCGTAACCTTTCATAACTAAATCATAGCCGCCAAAAGCACACGCCATGATGAGCAAGCTCGACTTGGGCTGGTGAAAATTGGTAAGCATGGAATTGGCTATGTTGAACTCATAAGGCGGGTGAATAAAGAGGTTAGTCCATCCCTGAAATGGTTTCAGAAATTTTTCTGCACTCACAGCCGACTCAATACCTCGCATAGTGGTAGTTCCCACAGCGCATATGCGCTTGCCTGCACTTTTGGCTGTGTTCACAATCTGGGCAGTGCGCTCGGGGATATGCACTTCCTCGGCATCCATCTTGTGCTTGGAAAGGTCTTCCACATCAATAGTGCGGAATGTGCCCAGTCCGGTATGAAGGGTCATTTCGGCTAATTCCACGCCTTGTATTTCGAGGCGCTTGAGCAATTCGCGGCTGAAATGCAACCCGGCTGTTGGCGCTGCTACTGCTCCCTCTACCTTGGCAAATACGGTTTGATAGCGCTCCGCATCATATGGTTCTACGGGTCTTTTGATGTATTTGGGTAACGGAGTTTCTCCCAAACTGTAGAGAATTTTTTTGAACTTGTCGTGCGGCCCGTCAAATAAAAAACGTATGGTACGCCCGCGCGAGGTGGTATTGTCAACTACTTCAGCGATTAAATCATCGTTTTTGCCGAAGTATAGTTTGTTGCCTACGCGGATTTTACGTGCAGGATCTACAAGCACATCCCACAAGAAAATGCGTGGGTTTAATTCCCGCAACAAGAACACTTCTATTTTGGCTCCGGTTTTTTCTTTGGTGCCATACAGGCGGGCAGGGAAAACTTTGGTGTTGTTGAGAATCAGTACATCTCCCTCACTAAAATATTTAAGGATGTCGGTAAATTTTTTATGTTCTATTTTTTTGGTTTTGCGGTCTAACACCATCAGGCGCGATTCATCGCGGTTTTTAGCAGGATACTGAGCAATAAGTTCTTTGGGGAGGTTGTAATCAAAGTTAGATAACTTCATATCAGGTGTTGAATTTTACGGAATTCAATCTGTGTGATGCATTAAGCCCGTTAAACGGGGCGCAAATGTAATTTGAGTTTTTGAAGTTGCAAGTAAAAATTCTTATACGACGGAGGTATGTAGGGGTGGCTTGTAACAGATACTGGGCCCGATGAGGTGTGGGCCGTTGCGTTGGCAGGGTGAGGGATGTGGAGGGCGCAAACGGAGTGAGCGGTGCGTAACGCAGTGTAGCACGGGAGCGAAGCGCACCCCGTAACAAGCCCGACCCTGCGGCGCGCTTGTACCTCAAGCGCCGCCGCAGGGGCACCCCCTGTTAAAAAATCATATATTTATTTGTGCTAATATTTTTGTCAGGGTGATGTTTGGGTCAAAAAAAAACACCGGTGGTTGGCCGGTGTAGGGTGTAGTGATGTGGTATTGCTGCTACGCGGGGGTTATGAACTGCAGCTGATGCAACCGTCTTCCATGCTGCAACTGGCGGGTTTTGTGGCAGAGCCATTGGGCATGTCGTTGAGGAACTCGGAGATGTCAACAGCATGATGCTGCCCGTTGCTTTGCTGAGGATGGTGTATGTGGCTGTTGCCGTTGAGTTTGGTGTCGGTATTGGGGTTGTAGTCAACAATGCCGGTTTCGGCTTGTTTTTGCACGGTAAATTGCACGGCTTGTGATGCGGCGCGTGTGCGCAGGTAGTACATGCCGGTTTTGAGGCCTTTTTTCCATGCATAGAAGTGCATGGAGGTGAGCTTGGCTTTGGTGGGATTATCCATAAAGATGTTGAGTGACTGTGACTGGCAGATGTACGGGCCGCGGTCGGCAGCCATATCAATGATGCTGCGTTGTTTGATTTCCCACACGGTTTTGTATATCTCTTTGATTTCGGCCGGTATTTCGTCAATGTTTTGTATGGAGCCGTTGTTGGCGATGATTTTGTTTTTCATAGCATTGCTCCACAATCCGAGATTAACGAGATCCTTGAGCAGGTGTTTGTTAACGATGATGAACTCTCCGCTTAGCACGCGGCGGGTGTAGATATTGCTGGTGTAGGGTTCAAAGCATTCGTTGTTGCCGAGTATTTGCGATGTAGAGGCGGTGGGCATGGGGGCGATGAGGAGGGAGTTGCGCGCACCGTACTGGATTACATCGCGGCGGAGGGTTTCCCAATCGTGGCGGTCGCTGGGTTTTACGCCCCAAAGGTCAAACTGAAAGAGCCCTTTGGAGAGCGGTGAGCCGGCAAAGGATGCGTAGGGGCCTTCCTTTTTGGCAAGGTCACAACTTGCCCGCATGGCAGCGTAGTAGATAGTTTCGAATATGTTTTTATTGAGTATGCGAGCCAGCTCGCTTTCGTAGGGCAGACGCAGCAGGATAAATACATCGGCTAAACCTTGCACGCCAATGCCGATAGGTCGGTGCTTGAGGTTGGAGTTGCGCGCTTCTTCTACGGGGTAGTAGTTGCCATCAATGATGCGGTTGAGATTTTTGGTTACCTGATAGGTGACTTCGTAGAGTTTGTCGAAATCGAATTTGCCGTTGATGACAAAACGCGGCAGCGCGATGGATGCCAGGTTGCATACGGCTACCTCATCGGGCGAGGTGTATTCGATGATTTCTGTGCAGAGGTTACTGCTCTGAATGGTGCCGAGGTTTTGCTGGTTGCTTTTGCGGTTGGCGGCATCTTTATAGAGCATGTAAGGTGTTCCGGTTTCAATTTGCGACTCCAGAATTTTGAACCAAAGTTCCTGGGCGCGAATGGTTTTGCGCGCGCGGCCCTCTGCTTCATATCGCTCGTAGAGTTTTTCAAATTCTTCGCCCCAGCATTCGTAAAGCCCGGGCGCTTCGTTGGGACAGAACAAACTCCAGTTTTGGTTTGCCTCTACGCGTTTCATGAATAGGTCGGGTATCCAGAGCGCATAAAATAGGTCGCGTGCGCGCAGTTCTTCTTTGCCATGGTTTTTGCGCAGGTCGAGGAATTCAAACACATCGGCATGCCAGGGCTCCAGGTAGATGGCGAAGGCGCCCTTGCGTTTTCCGCCGCCTTGATCAACGTAGCGAGCTGTATCGTTAAAGACCCGCAGCATGGGCACGATGCCATTGCTGGTGCCATTGGTGCCGCCTATGTAGCTGCCGGTAGCGCGTATTTTGTGTATGGCAAGACCGATGCCGCCGGCGCTCTGCGAAATCTTGGCGGTTTGCTTTAGCGTGTCGTAGATGCCCTCGATGCTGTCGTCTTTCATGGTGAGCAGGAAGCAAGAGCTCATTTGCGGCTTGGGAGTACCGGCGTTGAAGAGTGTAGGTGTGGCGTGTATGAACCAGCGTTCGCTCATCAGTTCATAGGTGTTAAGCACCTCCTGTATGTCGTTTTTGTGGATGCCAACGGCTACGCGCATGAACATGTGCTGCGGACGCTCAGCTACCTTGCCGTTGATGCGAAGCAGGTATGATTTCTCAAGTGTTTTAAAACCGAAGTAATCAAACGAATAGTCACGATCATATATAATGGTGCTGTCGAGCAGGTCAGCATGCTCTTCTATCACCTGCATTACATCATCGGCAATGAGAGGCATGTGGCGGCCGGTTTTGGGGTCGTGGTAGTTATAGAGCTTGCGCATGGTTTCAGAGAAACTCTTAGTGGTGTTTTTGTGCAGGTTGCTCACGGCAATGCGCGAAGCAAGGATGGCGTAATCAGGGTGCACTACGGTAAGGGATGCCGCTACCTCTGCTGCCAGGTTGTCCAATTCGTAGGTATGCACACCGGCATAAATGCCTTCAATGGTTTTTTTGGCCACCTCAATCACATTTACCATGGGATTGAGGCCGTAGCTGAGTTTTTGGATGCGGGCAGTAACTTTGTCAAATTTAATCGGCTCCCGCTTGCCGTTTCGTTTGATTACGTAAGACATAGTCCACAGAAATTAGTTTAGGTTAAATAATTTTAGGGCAGGGCGAGTATCGCTATTGGAACTAAAAACCGATACTGCGGCCACGCTTATGTGAATGTAATACCACAGGGTGGTATTGTTTACAGTGTCTTTTTCCACTTGTTCGCCTCTTTTCGTTGTCATTGAATATTTTCTGCTACACCAAAAAATTATTTCTCCGCAATTATTTTACCAGAATGCTTTGGTAATTGCTTCCCGGCTTGCTACAAACCCATTTCGCTGCCATTAAAAATCTTCATCGGTAGAGAAAACCTGTTCATCTTTACTGGCCATCACGCCCGCTTTTTGGTAATCGCCAACTCGCTTCTCAAAGAAATTGGTTTTGCCCTGCAGAGAAATCATCTCCATAAAATCAAAGGGGTTGGTAACGTTGTAAACCTTTTTGTAACCCAGCTCTGCCAGCCAATGATCGGCAACAAATTCGATGTACTGCTGCATGAGGCGAGCGTTCATGCCGATAAGGTCAACAGGAAGAGCATCGGTGATGAACTCTTTTTCAATATTAACGGCATCGGTGATGATTTCGCGCACGCGCTCTTCGGTAAGTTTGTTGCGCAACATGCTGTAGAGCAGACAGGCAAATTCGCAGTGCATGGCCTCATCGCGGCTGATGAGTTCGTTGCTGAAAGTGAGACCGGGCATGAGGCCGCGCTTTTTGAGCCAAAAGATGGAGCAGAAGCTACCGCTGAAGAATATACCCTCCACGGCGGCAAACGCCACGAGGCGTTCGGCAAAAGTGCCGTTGGTAATCCAGCGCAATGCCCACTCGGCTTTTTTCTTGACTGCTGGCACGGTTTCAATGGCATGAAATAATTTGTTTTTTTCCTGTGGGTCTTTAATATAGGTATCAATCAAAAGAGCGTATGTTTCGCTGTGTATGTTTTCTATCATTATCTGAAAGCCGTAAAAGCAGCGCGCCTCGGGCAGTTGCACTTCGCGCATGAAGTTAACCGCAAGGTTTTCATTCACAATACCATCGCTGGCGGCAAAAAAGGCGAGCACGTGTGAGATAAAATGCCGCTCTCCGGGGTTGAGCGACTCCCAGTCCTTGAGGTCTAAACTCAGGTCTATTTCCTCAGCTGTCCAAAAGCTCGCTTCGTGACGCTTGTAGTGTTCCCACAAGCGAGGGTAGTTGATAGGTAAAATAACGAAGCGGTCTTTGTTTTCGCGTAGGAGCACCTCGTTAGAGTAATCATTATTTTGCATAGTATTGAGGGTTTTGGGTTCACAGATGGGTTTAGGGGACAACCTTCCTGTCACCGCCAAACAAGGCGATGGAAAAGAGGTTGTGCCGGGTTACTAAAAACGGAATTGGTTCATTTACACAACATATTATTCCCGCTTGTGTTTTGTTGTATGCCGTATAAAAAATTGCACATTGCTTAGCATTATTTTAACCCACGCAGCGACAATACAAACAAAACGTTAGACGAACAGCACGTTTATGTAAAGAACCTGTGCGAATAAAATTTTTCAGCCACAGAAAAAATGCGAAAGTTTTCCGCAGGAGGTGGATAAACCGGTTTGGATTTGTGCTTGAAAAAATTTAACAGACATTTGAACGCACAAAGTGATGTGGAAAGTGTACAGAGCCCTGTTTGTATTCATGCATTTCCAATGTTATCGAATTGTAAATTTAAACATTCTGATATGAGTTGTACCGCTTTTATATGAGTAAGTTTATTCAGTCGTGGCAAAATCGCACAAAGTATGTTGTTTGTAAACCTAAAATTTATGCTTGTACGTTTTGAGTATAGTACTTTATTGACTTTTGCTCTTTTGGTTATTTTTTTGATGTTAAACCTCGCCTCTGCCTATATACTCTCTGTTTGCTACGAACGGCGCTTTGATAAAACATTGATTCAGGAAAGGAAATATTTTGAAACCGATGGATTGAAACCCCTCACCTGTGGCACTGTATGGGGAAAGCGCTTCTGCACCGACCGCCACGGCGGCCGTCGCCCCTGCGCAACCCCCGGCGCTCGCAAAAAGAAAATGCTGGTACTGGGCGACTCGGTAGCACAGGGTGTGGGGGTAAGTGATTGCGAAACATTTTCTTCCATCGCATCTGATGTATTGTCTGCATACGAGGTAATCAATTTGTCGCTTATCGGCTATTCAACTTATGACTACGTGAATGTGCTTCGCCATTTTGCTGCCACTGATACTTCAGTGGCAGCGGTACATCTCTTCTATTGTTTGAACGATGTGTATGCCGGCTCACCGGCCGGGCAACTTCCCCGTATGGGCAATCGCAACAGCTTAGCCGTATGGAGCGAACGATTGCAGCGCATGATGCCTCTGTACAAACTGCTAAAGCTTTGGTATTTCCGCAATGCTGATAATTACTACCGCTACGATGCTGCATTTTACCAACCAGAAAACACGCATTTCCGGCTGGCGCTGCGCCACCTTGCGCTCTGCGACTCACTGTGCCGTGCCGCAGGAGCGAAATTTCATATTACCCTCCTACCCTACCGCTCACAGTTGAATACTTCCGGCATATATGCTCAGTCGCCTCAGCAACTGCTGAGCGACTCGCTGCGCGCCCTACAAATTCCACACCGTGATTTGTTGTATGAATTAAATAATGTAGAAAATCCTGCAGCACTTTATTTATTTGCCGATGAAATACACTTTAGCAGCGCAGGACACCGCACCTTAGCCGGATTGTGGCTGCGCGATGTACATTAAAAAACCAACTGTATGTCAAAACAGGAAAGGTTCGCTGAGTCCATTCGTAGCGGATATGAATTCAAAGGCAAAAGCATCATGCTCGGGGGCGCCATGTTAGATGGCGAAGTCATCTCCGGATTGTTGGTAAAAGCCCCGCTGAAAACCTTTAACCGCCATGGGCTAATTGCCGGCGCTACCGGTACAGGAAAAACCAAATCGCTGCAACTCATAAGTGAACAACTGAGCGACCACGGCGTATCAGTCCTCTTGATGGACATTAAAGGTGACCTCTCGGGTATTGCCAAAGCAGGTACGCTTAATCCGAAAATTGAAGAGCGCCACGCCAAAATCGGAGTGCCGTGGAAAGGCAGCGACCACCCCGTAGAGTTTTTGTCGCTCTCTAAAGAAAACGGTGCACGCCTGCGCGCCACCGTTTCAGAATTTGGACCCGTGCTCTTTTCAAAGATACTGGACCTGAACGATACCCAACAGAGCGTGGTGGCACTCATCTTCAAATACTGCGATGATAATCAGCTCCCCCTCCTGGACCTCAAGGATTTTAAAAAAGTGATGAATTACATCACCAACGAGGGGAAAGAAGAAATTGAAGCGCAATATGGCAAGGTATCCACTGCCACCACATCCACCATACTGCGCAAAGTGATTGAATTAGAACAACAGGGGGCCGAGATGTTTTTCGGTGAAAAAAGTTTTGATGTAGAAGATTTATGCCGATGCGATGAGAACGGCAAGGGCATACTCTCAATCGTACGGCTCACCGACATACAGGATCGCCCCAAGTTGTTTTCTACTTTTATGCTATGTCTGCTAGCCGAGATTTACGCCAGGTTCCCCGAAGAGGGCGACCTGGATCAGCCCAAACTGGTGGTGTTTATTGATGAGGCACACCTTATATTCAATGAGGCAAGCAAAGCCCTGTTAGACCAGATAGAAACTATCATCAAACTTATTCGCTCTAAGGGCGTAGGTATATTTTTCTGCACCCAAAACCCTGCTGACATTCCCGACAGTGTACTGGCGCAGCTCGGTATGAAAATTCAACACGCGCTGCGCGCTTTCACGGCTAAAGATCGTAAAGCCATTAAAATGGCTGCCGAGAATTACCCTATTACCGAGTTTTACGAGGTGGACGAACTACTCACCGCTCTGGGTATGGGTGAGGCCCTCGTAACCGTGCTGAACGAAAAGGGCAATCCTACACCGCTGGCAGCCACGCTCATGTTAGCCCCTTCATCGCGTATGGATATTCTTACCCCACAGGAAATTGAAGAAATCAACGCTCGCTCTCACCTTGTGAAAAAATACAACCAGGTAATTGACCGCGAAAGCGCCTTTGAGATGCTCAACCAAAAAATCAAAGCTGCTACTGTGGAGCAAAGCCAGCCCCCGGCCGGCAAATCAACTTCAACATCTTCGCCCGTTCAGGAAAAAGGCGTTTTGCAAAAAGGAGCTGAAGTAGTGAGTGATTTTTCGAAGAGCACAGCCGGTCGGATTATCATCCGCGAAGTCACCCGTAGTATTTTGGGTGTGCTGGGTATAGGAGGAAGACGCAGGAGATAAAAAGGGATGCCTGTATTTGTAATAGCCAGGCGTTTATTTCTTTTTAGGAGCCAGGGTCATAAACATGCGCTTGCCTTCCAGCACCGGTAGTTGTTCCACTACGGCAACTTCTTTAAGGCGGTCGGCAAATTTCAGCAACAAAAGCTCGCCCTGTTCTTTAAAGATGATGGAGCGCCCGCGGAACATTACATAGGCGCGCACTTTGTTACCCTCCTTGATAAAGTTTTCGGCATGCCGTGCTTTGAACTCCACATCGTGGTCATCGGTGGTGGGCGTAAATCGTATTTCCTTTACTTCTACTTTTTTGGCATGCGCCTTTATTTCTTTCTCTTTGCGCTTTTTTTCATATAAAAATTTATTGTAATCTATGATGCGGCATACCGGCGGGTTGGCAGTGGGGGCAATTTCCACTAAATCTAATCCCTGCTCCATAGCTAATTCGTACGCCTTTCGGATGGGATAGATACCGGGCTTTACGTTATCACCCACTAACCGTACTTCGGGATGCTTGATGTTTTCGTTGATAAGATGTTCGGGTTCTTTTTTGGCGGGGCCTCCCGCTTTTCTGGGGTTGTTGCGTGAATTTGGGTTCAATGATGGAGAGATTTTGTGTAGCAATATTTTCTGCAAAAATAATAAATCCGTCTTTAGAATTACAAATCAGCTTTCGCTTTGCAAAAAGCCCGTAATGCAATCATATACCCGTTGCAGATTATGCGGTGCAATACAATATGGCGGTAAAACGTACGCTACGTTTCCCAAAGGACGGAGCAGTACTCCTTTGCTCAGCGCATAGTTGCGCAGGCGCTCTCCGATGGGATTCAAGTACCCCTTTCCGTGTTTGTTTTCTAACTCTATGGCCAGTATGGTACCGGTTTGACGCACCTCTGCCACTCCGTGCATACTGTTTATCCGGGTGGCAAATTGCCGGTGAGCTTCCATGATTGCTGCAATTTTTTCTAATGTATTCTCCTCTTCAAACAACCGCAATGAAGCAATAGCTGCGGCACAGCCCAAAGGGTTACCGCTATAACTATGGCCATGAAACAGCATTTTGGTTTTTTCATGGCTCAGGAAAGCTTCATATACCTGTAACGTACACGTGGTAACGGCAAAAGGGATAAAGCCACCCGTGATGCCCTTTGAGAGGCACACAATGTCGGGGCGATGCATGCAGTAATCGGTAGCTAAAAATTTTCCGGTGCGCCCGAAGCCGGTAAATACTTCATCAGCAATTGAAAGCGCTTCGCTCTCGCGGGTTAAACGAATCATCTCATCTAATACTTCAGGAGGGTACATAAGCATACCTGCTGAGCCGAGTACAAGGGGTTCAAAAATAAACGCGGCTACATTACCTCTCTGCAGGTGCCCGCGCAGTTGTTCCATAACTGCCGGTGTGTTTTTTGCCGTGGGTGTATCTATAAAACAAACTTCAAACAGCAATTCCTGATAGGGATTTGTGAAAACGCCCCGCGCACTCACACTCATACTGCCAAACGTATCACCGTGGTACGCATCGCGAAAACAGATAATTTTTGTTTTGTTCAGTCCTTTATTTTTCCAGTATTGCAATGCCATTTTGAGCGCTACTTCCACAGCCGTGCTGCCGTTATCAGTGTAAAACACTTTTTGATGAAATGGTATATGGCGCAAAAGCATGTTGGCATAATCCACTGCCGGCTCGTGAGTGAAACCAGCGAAGATCACCTGTTCCAGTTTGAGGGCTTGTTCGTATATGGCACGCGCAATGACCGGATGCGCATGTCCATGTAAATTTACCCACCAACTGCTGATGGCGTCAATGTATGTGTTGCCGTTTTCATCGTACAGAAGTTCTCTTTCGCCCCGTGTGATTTTTACCGGCATACCTGCCGTCTGCATCTGGGTGTATGGATGCCATATCGGATAACTTGCCATGGGCTACAAATCAAAGTATTGTTGCAAATATGCGCGCAGGGACTCGCCCTGTACGGTAAAAAATTCTCTGTTGAGGTTATCAGTGTGCGGTACACGACCTAAATTACGGCATTTTGCCATTTCCAGAATGATGTCTTGATTGTCGAGGTAAGGTTTTCCTGTAAACAAGATTCCCAACAACTTTAACCTGCGGTGATGCAACGCTTGCAAACTCAGCAAGGTGTGGTTGATACTGCCAAGGTACTCGTTTGCCACCAGGATGACGGGCGCCTGCAGGTGCACAATTAAATCTAAAATAGTGTGACTACGGTTGAGCGGCACCAATAACCCTCCGGCTCCTTCAATTATGAGCCGGTTATCGGTTTGTGGCATAGTAATTTGCCGCAGTAGTATTTCGGTGTTTTCAGCTTGCGCTGCATAGTGTGGCGAAGCCGGTTCCCGCAGGCGGTAGCGCTCAGGGTGTACACAGATATTAAAGTCAACATGCTTCCGCACAAAGTCACTGTCGCTATCTGTGGCGCTTCCGGTTTGTACGGGTTTCCAGTAGTCGGCACGCAGGGCATTGCACAGTACCGTACTGGCTATGGTTTTGCCTACACCGGTGCCAATACCGGTTACAAAAACAAAATCGGGAAATCGGCTACGCATGAAAAAAAATCTGTAAGTGTTTAACCAGCTCGTCAATTTGTTTCGCTTCGTTAAAACTGTGCAGACAAATACGCAGGCGCTCATTCCCAGCGGACACCGTGGGATATCGGATGGCACGCACATCTAAATCTTGCTGCTGTAAATAAGCGGCTAAGGCGAGCGCTTTTTCATTACCATGCACAGGTATTATTTGTATAGGACTTTTCGGGTCTGCAGGCAAAGGTAAACCTGCCTTGCGCATGGATTCCCGGTAGTATGAAATGATGCTAAAGAGACGGCTCCGCGCTTGATCTGCTTTAGCCATTGCGCGATATGCGCAGCGTATAGATACCAACTGATATGGCATCATGGCCGTTGAAAAGATAAGTGGTCTGCAATAGTTCAACATAAACTCTTTCAAAGAAGCGCTGCCTAACACTGCAGCGCCAGCAACACCCGCGGCTTTGCCATAAGTGACGATACGGGCAAAACAAGCTCTCTCTAATCCGAGTTCGCAAACCCTGCCGCTGCCTTGCTGCCCAAACAAACCCGTTGCGTGTGCCTCATCTACTATAAGCGCTGCCCTGTGGTGTGCGCACAGGTCAGCAATTTTCTCCAACGGAGCAAAATCACCCTCCATACTGTACAACGACTCTACTACTACATAGCTAAGACCTTCTGCTTCGCTCAGTTTACTCGCTAAATCGTCAGGGCTATTGTGCCGAAAAGGAATGCATCGTGCTTTACTGCGACGCATCCCGTCATGAATACTTGCATGTACGGCTTCGTCATATAATACTGTGTCGCCCCGGTATGGAAGCGAAGAGAGCAGCCCATAGTTTGCATCAAAACCGGAGTTCATCAGCAGGGCTGCCTCCGCGTTGTGAAAACGGGCAATTTCTTTTTCTAATTCTTCGGCATGCGAACTGTTACCTGATAGCAACCGCGATCCGGTGCTGCCGTTGCGCAATGTTTCATCTGCCTCAAACTCTCGTATGATTTCATTTTTTAACGTAATGTCACGCGCCAGACCAAGGTAGTCGTTAGAAGTAAAATCAACCGATGATTTTATGAGGGTAAGGCAGCGGAAATTGTGCGCGCGTTTTTTTTCGTCAAGTTTTCGGGAGATGTATGTTTCTACGGGCAAAGCCATCAGTCGCAACAGGGCGCGTTTTGTTTTTCGTGCTTAAAAGATTCGCGGGGCGTAATACCCAGCAGCTCAAACATAGCTCTATCGCTGTCAGTTTGCGGATTCGGTGTTGTAAGCAGTTTTTCACCGGCAAAGATAGAGTTGGCACCTGCCAGAAAACACAGTGCCTGCTGCTCATAGCTCATTTCATTACGGCCTGCGCTAAGGCGAACCATGGCTTTGGGCATGAGAATGCGGGCGGTGGCAATCATGCGTACCATATCCCAAATCCGGACGCGCGGCCGGTCAGCTAAGGGAGTTCCCTTTACGGGTACCAGCGCATTGACTGGCACACTCTCAGGATGACGACTGCGCGTTGCCAGTGTATGCAACATCCGGATACGGTCTTCATCGCTCTCGCCCAAGCCGATAATGCCTCCGCAACATACACTGATGCCGGCACGCTCTACGTGTTCTAAAGTTTCCAGCCGGTCAGCATAGGTGCGGGTGGTGATAATTTCACCGTAGTAGGTATCGCTGGTATCTAAATTGTGATTGTAAGCATAAAGACCGGCTTCTTTCAGCCGCATGGCTTGTTGCTCGGTGAGCATGCCAAGCGTGCAACACACTTCCATACCCAGTGCGTTCACCCCTTTCACCATTTCAATTACACGGTCAAAGTCGCTGTTATCGCGCACATTTCGCCATGCAGCCCCCATGCAAAAACGTGTTGAGCCGTTGTTTTTTGCTTCCAGCGCTTTTTCTATCACCTCTTCGTAAGTCAATAGTTTATGTGCCTCCACATCGGTGTGATAGCGGGCTGCCTGCGGACAATAAGCACAATCCTCGGGGCAGCCACCGGTTTTTATGGAAAGCAAAGTGCACACCTGTACTTCTCCGGCAGTATGATATTGCTGATGTACGGCTGAAGCCCGATGAATCAACGGCAATAGGGGTAGGTTGTAAATATCGCGAACCTCATTTAACGTCCAGTCGTTACGTATCATGAACTTGTTTGATTGAATTTATTCAATGGCAATTACCGATTTAATTTCAGGCACCATGCGTTTCACGGCATCTTCAATACCTGCCTTCATGGTCATATAGCTCTGCGGGCATGAACTGCAGGCGCCGAGGAGTTTTACTTTCACCACCATGTCTTTTGTCAGTTCCACCACTTCTACATCGCCTCCGTCATCTCTCAGATACGGACGCATGGTGTTGAGCGACTCTTCTACCCGTTGCAGAATTTTCTCTGTATCGGTCACGGTGCGAAAGTACGAAATTATTCGCATTCATGGCGGACGGCGTATGGCTGTATCATGCAGGCGCCGGGAAAATCCGCCGGGACGATCGCAGTTTTTTTTGGGGGGATAAAAATTTTTATATATTTGAACAATAGCGTCCTAAATAAAAAAGTGAGAGAAGTGGTTAAATAAATCTAAGTTACCTTAGAGTTGACAAAACCAAACC